>NZ_JBLXXS010000018.1:0-44613 GCF_048513555.1 Rothia sp. P5766
GCTTGCCTTCTGCGTAGTCCTGTGAACGCAGCTTGTCGCACGCTACGCAGGAGACAACCATGTCATCGGGCGTTTTGGCCCCTTGCCCCACATTGATGTGGGAGTAACAGGCAGCGTTGCTGGAACCGCGGTGAACCCAGTCAACGGTGACCCCGCAGTAGCGGCAGATGTCCCCATCACGTTCTCGGACTATGTGGACTAAGCGGGGATTCCTGGCATCCCGTTGTCGTGTGCGATTCCATTCCCGCTCCTCGGTGCTAATCAGCAGGCCCTTGAGCAGGGCAGTTTCTTTAACGATGTCTGCCCAATAGTTATCGAGGGCTTCTTCATCACTGATGACAGCTTCTACTAGCGAGTCGAGTTTCTTGAGGGAAGCTCGGAACCCGGTGAGCGCTAGGCGGCGGTTTCCGCCAGGGAATGGAGTGAGTAGGTCGGTCCAGGGCATTGGGTCTCCTTGGGGATAGTGGTGTTGAATACGGGTGAAGGATTTATCAATCAGTGGATTAACGAGATACTTGTTAACCGTTGAATGAGTATCTGGAGGTAAGAAATGTCAGAACAGTGGGTGCCGTTTGGGGTTCGAATGGGAGTGCAGGAACCAGTTCGGCTGAAGAATGAGTTTTCCGAAGACCCCGTTACTTTGAAGGCGGTCAGCGACTGGCTTGGAAACGGTATTGGCTCTTTATACAGCCCTGATTTTGAACCGCTCATTGGCGCCTGCAATATTCCTGTTTACAAGGACCAATACAACCGTCCGTTGGCTGCGTCTAGGAGGGTTTTCGAATACGCTTTTTCCGACGAAATCCCACTGCTCAATACAGTGGAATATCTGGCTGCTAAGTCTAGAAATAGGGGAGTTCCTGCAGCGCTAAATTCCTTATGCTTGCACTACAACGTCAACTGGCGCTTCGATACTGCAACTCAGCGTCTTGTTCGCCGAGTTCTTCCTGAAACCCAGGAGCATTATGAGAACCTGGCCAAGAGTGTTGATCAGGCTTGCTCCGAGTATCTGCATCAGGCATTTGCAAATGCTTATGGCCATAACGGTGACCCTGGTGAGGCTTGGGCTGCTTCGCGGAAGGCGGTTGAGTTCCTGTTGCATCCGATTGTTAGCCCCAATAACACTCGGGCAACAATTTCTTCGATGATTCGGGATATCAGGCAGGCTCCGCATAAGTGGGTTTCAGCAATCCCCGCCAATAGCTCCGAAGAGTCTGTCTTGAAGTTTGTTGAACTCTTGAAGATGATGCCGTACGAGCCTGGGCATCATGGGCAGACCCCAGGAAACCCAACGGCGGAGCAGGCGCGTACTCAGTTCAACCTTGCCCTGACTGTTTGTCAGATCATTAAGGACGATGGCTTTCGCATGGCGGATAGCTGAGTGCAGAGCGAACGGGTAGGTAACCTGGTAGATATCAGCAATTTGCCGTTTTGTTAGCCCTGGATGCTGTTTTTGAATAGAAAGCTCTACCTGATAGGGCAGAGAGTATTTTGGTTTCCAGAGGTCCGAGATGTTCCAGTATGGGAATGGCCGATCAAATGGGTTATGTGAATCCATGGAGACTTCTCCTTTCTATGTATGGTTGCCCCTTCTGCCTGTTTTGGCGGGAGGGGTTTTCTTTATGTTTTGTTCTCTATGCGGTTGTGAAGTAGCGGGTAGCTCTTGGCTACAGTGGCCGGGGCGGTTCTTCCGCGCTGGGCGGGTTAACGAGATACTTGTTAACCGTTGAATGATTGACGGAGGTTGTATTGACTAAGAATTCTGCGGAGCTCTTGTATGAGCTGCTTATGACCTGGTGGGAAAGTGGAAACCTGCCCAGCAATAGCAGGTCGTCCTTGTTAGGTGATAGGGTTCGTGAAACCCAGCAAGCCACTCTCTACCTAACAGAAATCGAGGATTTGCTAGAAGCAGATGGGTCATTCCCAAAAGATCATCCGCTGCGCAGGGCGATTCCAAAATATTGGAACTGGATTTATGCGCAGCACAACTGGAATAACCACGGCAACAGCAATTACCTTGACGAAGATGTCATCGGTCTTTTACATGACTTCCGTTATCACCCGGTAAACCAGGTCGGAGATCTTGCTGCTAGTGCCATGCAGTCGGTGACGGATGCTCTTCCGAGCTTGATTGAGGAAATAGATTCCGACGGTAATTTGAACGATGATTTGAAGCGGTATGTGAAAACGGTTCTTCATCACGCTTATAAGGTCCTTTCTGTTGATTCTGTGGCCTCGACTTTTGAACAAGAGCGGGCCTTGAGCGAGCTAGCTATGGCTCTGGGATTAGCCGCCAATCAGACTAAGAATTCGAAGAATGCTAGTGCTTGGAAAGACTGGGCTAACACGGCTGCTGGACATTTCGCATCTGGTTTCATGGGCGCGGCTGGTGGCAGCGCATGGACGTTAGCTTTAACAGCGGGAGAGATGGCTCAGCAGATCACCGGGTCTTAGAAGAGCCCTTTTGCCGTTCTCTTAGTTCAGCGCCGCTTTCAATAAAGAGCCGCAGGGTGACTGAGTTGAGTGTTATGGTGATGAGCTTTTTGATAGGTGTCTTGAATGTCGTTTCGTCGTTTACGCGGTAGACATGCCCTGCGATACGTTCTTCAAGTAACTTACGGAAAGCAGAGAGCTCATCTGTGGTCATGTGTTTGATGAGTTTTGTTTTTTGGGTGAACCTGGCCATTGCAGGGTTCACCTCCTTTCTATGTATGGTTGCCCCTTCTGCCTGTTTTGGCGGGAGGGGTTTTCTTTGTGTTTTGTTTTCTCTATGTGGTTGTGAAGTAGCGGGTAGCTCTTGGCTACTGGGGAGTTGCGAGCGCAGAAAGTTCCTTATTTGGGACACTTTGGGTAAAAAATTAGGCTGCTAGTGCTGATTCCTCTGGCGACTTGAGTAGCTCAAAGATGTGACAATTCATATGATTCGCAAGCCTCTCGAGCTCTTCGATGTTGAAGGGCTTTTTGTTTGTCATGCGATTTGAGAATGCCTGTTTTGAAATGCCGAGAACCTCAGCGGCTTGTGAGGCGGAAATGTTTCGGCGTGCAAGTTCTGCTCTAATGTTGTTTGAGGCTAGGTTGTTGAGCATCTTTCCCCTCCTTTCGATAGCTCAACCATAGTTCCTTATTTGGGACAGTGTCAACTATTTATGGAATTTATTTTTTAGATGGGCTATATTTTGAGACATGGTACAGAGAAAACAGGACCCACCAAGCGCCTTCAGCGCAGCCGTTCACGCCGAAATTCGTGGCTGGATGGGAAGGCGAAATATATCTCAACGCATGTTGGGTGAGCTAGCTGGCATTCCAAAATCTACTTTGAGTCGATTGATCGGAACCAATGTTCAGCCATTGAACCTAAATGAGCTTGAGGCTATCTGCAAAGTTCTGGGTGTGTCACCTCAACAGGTAGTCCTTGATGCCGAGCGTGCCGTCCTTGCTGCCCGACGAAACCAGGTCAACGAACAGCGTCCTGGCGGTCATTACAACCAGGCAGGGGAGTGGGTCCCCGAAACCCGCGCCGGCTACTCCCTGGCCGCCTACGACTCAGACGAGGAGAAGGGCGTTGATTACATCGAGGACTAAAGACCCCTATACCCTTGCCGACGAACTGGGAATCCAAATCATCTACCGCAAACTAGCCGGCGGCCTACACGCCTACTGGGACGGGGCACGAATTATCGTCGATACCCGCCTATCCCAGACACAAGAACGCTGCGCTCTCACCCACGACCTCATGCATGTCATAGCCGGTGATGAGCCCTACCTCCATGTTCTCAACTCCCCAGCTATTGAAGCTAAGCGCGACCTACAGGCAGCTGAACTGCTCATCGACCCCACAGCCTTCCGGCAGGCTGCCGCCATGTACCCCGACGACGGGGCAAAAGTAGCCCGCGAACTAGGCATCACCGACCGGCTCCTGAACGCCTGGGTGCGAGCGCACCCAATGAGCATCATCGGTGAGGACTTGGTGGCTTGAGCTACTCCTGTGGGTGAAACCTGCTCCTTTGTTACAGAGGGAGCAGGTTTTTTACTACCTAAAAGCCGTAAGTTACCGGGGAGTAAGGGTTAATAACCGTATCTTTTTAACCATGACACAACAACCATATACTCCTGAACAGGTATTGGTAGCCTTCAAGAAAGGCTTCAAAAGTACCCGCCTAAAAGCCATGGCCCAAGAGATCGCTGGCTTGGCCAACAAACAAGCAGAGCTCTTGCAACATATCGCACACCTAGAATCAATTATTGAATCTTACGGTGGCAAAGAAGCTCTCGACCTATCAAGGTACGTCTTTGATGCTCGAAGAGAGCTAGAGAACATCAAGTTAGAAGGCCAGCGAGCTGAGATAGAAGCACAAGAACGGGTCAGCCAAATTACTGAAGCGGCAATGCACGCCGTGCACAAAGAACGTGCATCCCTTAGAAAAGAGAAAAAGACAGAAGCTGTCTCGAACACACAAGCGAAGTTACAGACAGCTCCAGCGGAGACTAGAACACATACTCCTGCTCCAGCCAATACCGCACGAAAAGATGAGAACCCCCGGCCAAGTCCTCTCGCGGAACCAGCTCAAAAGACCCTCAATACCTATGCCACCGGCAAAGAACTTAGCGAGGATTCTGACGGCTGGTTCATGCCCAAGTATAAGGGGCGCAACATTTGCGATTGGGTGGATGATATCAATGCCCATAAACGAGACGGTCACCTGACTCAGGCGCTCAGTCTCGCTAATGGTTGTATGGAGGCAATGGTCAATGCATCTCGCCAGAACCCAGTCAATGTTATGGAGTTCTACGTTTTACAGGTAGCTACAATTCAGCACAAGCAAAAGGACTACCAGAGCGAGGTTGAGACAATTGAAGGCTGGCTAGCTTTGAACTTTCCGCCGCCCCGGGAGGATAAACGCATTCAGCTACAGAAACGCCTAGCTAGAGCGCAAGAACTACTAGCTAAGCAACGAGGCGAAGACCCAAGCATACATCGGGCCCGGTGGAAACACTATCTCGAGCTAGAAAAAGAGCACCAAAAAGCAACCAAAGGGCAGAAGTCGAAGGCACCATCTAGCGGGAAATCAGCAGTCTCACCTCAGGTTCCTTATGCTAGTCAGGGTCGCCAATCTGCTAGTCGGGGCCGCCGATCTAGCTGGGTGGCACCATCCGAGATTCTATCCAGCCCATCTTTTGTCGCTGTTGACTTTGAAACTGCAAATCAGCATGGGGCATCAGCATGCCAGATTGCTCTCGTAAAATACTCCTCAGGAAAAATCGTTGAAAAAGTAAGCTCCTTGATCAAACCTCCAACAGGTCTCGATCAATTCGAATACACCCACATCCACAAAATCTCAGCACGCAATGTTAAACGTGCCCCAACATGGCAAGACATCGCCACCTGGGTACAAGAATTTTGTGATGGTTTGCCCGTATACGCACATAACGCATCTTTCGATGCCGACGTGTGGCGTGCTCTTGATGACTTCTATGGAACCGATACGCTTCCAGCCCGCTTTTTCTGCTCCTACAGAACAGCAGAAAAACTGGTGCCTGGGTTGCAGAATTACAAACTCCCTACCGTAACTCAAGCCCTAGTGCCAGGGTTCAACCTCCGTCATCACGACGCAGACTCCGATGCCGAAGCCTGTGCACTCATTATTGCTGCCCTCGCCTCACAAGCCTAAGTCTCAACAGGTTCCCCGGTCATTCATTAGAGTGGCCGGGATATTTTTTGGTTTTGTGGAAATTTTGTGCCTCCCCAGATTGAGCTAATACATGTTTTACTGTATAGTTATAAGTGAAGAAAGGAGGAAACGGTTTGAACCTAGAAAACATGGCCTACCTCGTGGCCATAGTCCTAGGGGTCTTGCAAATAGCCAAGATCATCAAAGACTGGGACAAATAAAACAGCCTGCTGGACTTGAGATAACGCAACTACCTCAAGGCCAGCAGGCCACTAGGAAAAAACCTACACCATGAAAACACAGTACACAACCCTCACAGTACTCCTCACACTATCCCTCGCCTTCCTAGCCACCAGCGGACGGGCGGCCTGGTTCATACCCGTAACCATTGCGAACACTGGGCTAGCCCTATTAGCTATCAAAACCTGGAAAAAACAAAGAAAATGACCAAACACTACCTATCCACCGGAGACATCGCCAAAAAACTCGGCATCACCCAAGGCGCCATGGGACACTACAAACTCCCAGAACCAGACGTCATCATAGGCAACAGATACAAAGGATGGACGGAAGAAACCATAGATGCCTGGATAGCCTCACGCCCAGGCAGGGGAGCACGCACCGACCTCAAAGCATCTACTGAGGATAAATAGGCACAAGAAAGCCCCGGTCACTCTAATGAGTAGCCGGGGCTTGACTGCGTCTAAATACTTAATTCTCAGTTTTTTCCTCAGCCTGCTTGCCGGGTGCAGGGAAGAGAGAGCGGGCAATAACACCAAGTAGGAGGAAAGACTGTACCGCAATTGACGCATTAAAGGAGATAAGTACAGCCGGCTCAAGGTGGGTTCCCCACATAGCGGCAGAAGCGTTGAGCACCACGATAGTTATTAGGGAGCCAATGACTACCCAGATAATAACCCTGAATATAGTCTTCTGATGAGATAGATTCTGATCAAGACCGTCATTGATGAGCTTAAGCTTGCGCTGTACCTCGGGGTCTTTGGGGAGGTCTTTTGTAACCTCCGAACCACCCAATGATGCTTGAGCATAGTCGCGATATTGATTCCAGTTACCACCTGCTGCTGCCATAGTGCTACACCCTACTCTGGGTTTACGGTTAGACGATGCAAACGCATATTCAAGGCAGGCAATGAAACCCCAAAGAAGCGAGCCATCTCCACCAGGCTTTTACCATCCTTCTGGAGCTGGTCAACTTTTGAGGCAGGCATGAGTAAAGAACCCGCAAACTCATCAGCATAGAACTCATGGATGCTGTAGTAGCTACCAGGCTTCCGTAGGTCAACGAATGAGTAATCGAAGTCTTCAGCTAGCGTGGTACGTTCGGCTAGGTGGCCTAGCTCGTGTGCCCAGGTAAAGCGCTGACGCTCAGCCGAGTCCTTCTTATTAAGAAGGATTTGTGCCGGCTGACCTGGTTCTTTGAGAATCATCCCAGAGATATCTCCCAGCTGGTCATCCAGTTGCCACTCGGCGTACATCAGCTCAGAAATCACCGAGAGGTCAACAGGGAAGGTAAGAGCGCTACCGAATGCTTCGAGGGCTTTTGCGGCCTCTTCTCTGGCTGCTTGGTAAACGAGAGTTTTCTCATCAGGCTTGGCCATTGCCTTCTCCTTTCTCCTGGAATGCGCTGAGGCGGGGACACGAATAGAACAGTCTATATCGGAAGTCTAACTTACTTTAGGTTATCTAGGTAAGACCTTGTTGGACACATAGAAGTTTTGGAGGAGAGAAAAAGCTGAGAATTTACTGCGAGACTTTTAGGTCATCAGGGCTCCAGATGATAGTGGAGCCAAACCCTTAGCCGAATGGGGTGAAGCCCCATAGTTCCCCACCTCAGCTACCATTAACAATAATCGAACAAATCTTCTACCCAACCAAGGGGAGCGCATGACCAGCAGGCTCAGACTAGGGGAGCACGGGGAGGTGACCGTTACCCGCCTAGCCCAAAAGAAATACAGGGCACGGGTACGCTACCGCCATATAGATGGCAAGATACGCCTAGTTCAGGCCACCGCTTCCACCCGGTCAGACGCATCACGAGCCGTTTTGGCCAAGCTCAAAAACTTCACCACTGGATCAAAAGACCTTACCGGCGAAAGCACTATCGCGCAAGCCACCGAACAATGGTGGGAAGACTTCACAGCCAAAGGTGACAAAACCGCCGGCACAATCCACCGCTACCGCTACCTCATCGACTCCTACCTCATACCAGCTATCGGTGACGCCCTCCTGATTGAAGCCACCACCGGAACCCTCACCGCCTTTATCACCAGCGTGCACAAAGACCACGGTGCAACCAACGCCAAGCACCTGCGCATGATCCTCAAAAATATATTCGGTCTGGCTGTCATGCATGATGCCCTACTACGCAACCCAGTAGACGGAGTGCCAACAGTCACCGTCAAGCGCGAGAAAGTCACCCGAGCCCTCACTGCCGAGCAGGTCAAGCAACTACGCACCATACTGAACGGGGATGTGCTTGATGTATTTGACCTCATGCTCGGCACAGGCTGTCGCATCTCTGAAGCATTGGGCCTGCGTTGGGAAGATATCGACCTCATCGCAGGAACAGCCACCATCGCCGGGGCGGTCAAAGAAAGCAGCGGCAAAACAGCCTGGGAGCCCATGCCCAAATCCGAAGGCTCCCTGCAAACCATCTACCTGCCAACCTTCACCCTTCACATGCTCCTGCAGCGCAAGCAATGGTGCCCGTGGGTCTTCCCCTCAACTGCCGGCACCGTGATGAACGGCAACAACTACCGCAAGCGCCTACGCAAAATGCTGGCAGGCACAGAACTGGACTGGGTCACCCCGCACACAGCACGCTCAACCGTGGCCACCATCGTTGCCGAAAGCGCCGGAGCCGGAGTCGCAGCATCACTGCTCGGGCATTCCAGTGAGGAAGTTACCATTCGTAATTACATTGTCCAGCAGAAGGTCGCACCGAACGTCACTAGCGTGCTCGATGTCCTCGCGTAAGTCATCTAATGGTCATCTAGTGTGAGGCAAAAATAAGCACTTTTTGACAAGCTGAAATAATCAGCCAGCGAGCGCAACCTGTTTTTGACATGGGCTTATATTGGTTGGTGTGGATTGGTGTGGGTGTTTTACTTCAATTCCCTTGGTCGCGGGTTCAAGCCCCGCAGGCCCTACTCACGAACCCTTTGTCTCACCTGCTGTGGGGCAAGGGGTTTCTCTTTTTCGGTGGCTTTTCATGATGGTTGTTTTTGGTTTTCTTCCTCTTGGGCTCTTATGGACTCCGCTCTTTCGCGTTGCCATTTTGGGGTCAAATAGAAGTAGTGGTAGAGGAGAAAGAGGGCGAAGAGCAGGTTGAAAATGAGGATGGCAGCAATTGCAGTAGCTAGGATTTTCAGCATCTATACCTCCTCTATGGGCATCCTTTTGTTGGCTAGCTAGCACGATCTGGTGAGAGCTTCAGCATAGAATGAGGTGTGTATCACTTATGGCGTATGACTTGGGGTAGTTCCTTTTCGCAGGTTTCTTGTTTGGAGCTTGCCCAATCAATCACCTAAAATTGAACAGTGTTCAAAAAAACATATGCTCCAGCAAAGTCGCTGATTGAACGTGATCGTGGCCTCCTCTGGCACCCCTATGCTCCCTTGGAATCACGCCCCCTATATGCCGTAACAGAAGCGCAGGGGAGTGTCATTACGCTACAAAGCGCTCAAGGAGTCACCTATTCCGCACTCGATGCGATGAGTTCCTGGTGGTGCCAGGTCCACGGCTACCGCAACCCTGCCCTTGACCGGGCGCTGGCTGAACAGGCAACCCGTTTTTCTCATGTGATGTTTGGTGGGCTAACCCATCAGCCTGCTATTGAGCTAGCTGAGCGGCTGGTCGCACTGAGCCCCGAGGGGCTCAACCACGTCTTTCTGGCTGATTCAGGTTCCATCTCTGTGGAGGTTGCTCTCAAACTGGCTGTCCAGTACCAGAGCGCTCTGGGTAAGCCTGAGCGTCGCCGTTTTATTGCTCTGGAGGGCGGTTATCACGGCGACACCATCGGCGCCATGGGAGTCAGCGACCCCGCTGGGAGTATGCACCGCGATTTTTCCCACCTGGTTACTTCTCAGTTCTTTGTGCCCCGCCCACCTGCCGCCCGTTACCTGCCCCAGAGTGATACCTGGGAATGCGATGAGACCGAGCAAATGCAGTGGGAAGAAACAGTGAGCACCCTGGTAGGCCGCTACGCACAAGAGTCTGCTGCCCTGATTCTTGAGCCTGTGGTTCAGGGAGCTGGCGGCATGTTCTTCTACCACCCCAGGTGTCTCAATCATCTGCGTGCCCTAGCTGATGAGCACGGTCTTCTGCTGATTTTTGACGAAATTGCGACCGGTTTTGGGCGAACGGGGCGGTTGTTTGCTGCTGAGTGGGCTGGGGTGACTCCCGATGTGATGACGGTGGGCAAGGCCTTGACCGGCGGGTATCTAACGCAGGCGGCAACTCTGGTGACTAGTCCTGTGGCCGATGTGATCAGCAATTCTGTGCATAAGGCACTGATGCACGGGCCAACCTTTATGGGCAACCCACTGGCGAGCGCGGTTTCCTGCGCTTCCCTTGACTTGCTGACGGGTACCCTGCCCGCCGCGGAGGGATACCCCAGCTCCCTGTGGTCGGATAAGGTTCCCATCATTGGTGAGGATCTGCATAAGGGCCTTGCCCCTGCCCGTGAGCTTGAGATTGTTCAGGAGGTGCGTGTGCTGGGTGCTATCGGTGTGGTGGAGCTGGTGCAGGAGGTTGATATCCCTGCTGTAACCGAGTGTGCCTTAGACGCCGGCGTGTGGGTGCGCCCCTTCCGTAAGACGGTCTATACCATGCCGACCTATATTAGTAGCCCGCACGATGTGGAGCGTATTGGTGCGGGTATCTGTAGTGCCCTTGAGAGGGTGTATGGCTGATGGCAACCGGTTACCGGCGTCTTGTGGAACAGGCACAGAGGGTACGGCTGGCGCGTGGGCTGGAACGTCAGGCTGCCGTCTTGGGGCCGGTCGCCTGTGACTTGGCAACTAACGACTATCTGGGTTTGCGCTATCACCCCCGGCTGATCCAAGCGGGTCATCGGGCGCTGTCAGATTACGGAGCTTCTGCCAGTAGCTCGCGGGTGGTAAGCGGTACTCTGCCGGTGCACCGTGAGCTAGAAGAGGCCTTGGCTGACCTGCTTGGAGCAGAATCAGCCCTGGTCTTTTCAAGCGGTTACGCTGCTAACCTGGGGCTTCTGGCTGCGCTGAGCAGACCCAACACCCTGCTGGTGATGGATGAGCACGTTCATGCTTCCCTGCACGATGCCGCTCGTTTGGGGCAGGGGCAGGTGAGGTTTTTTGAACACAACAACCTGGTCCAGGCTGAGCAGGTTTTAGCAGCTAGTTCTCATGCCGTGAAGCTGCTGGTGGTTGAGGGTATCTATTCGGTGTTGGGGGATAGCGCCGATCTAGTGGCCTGTTCTGAACTGGCGCTGCGCTACGATGCCCTGCTGGTGGTTGATGAGGCCCACTCAATAGGGGTACGTGGCGCTGGCCGGGGGCTGGTGGCTGAGTTCGGTCTTGCCGGGTCTGAACATATCGCGGTGACCCTCTCCTTCGGTAAGGCCCTTGCCTCCCAGGGTGGGGCAGTGCTTGCACGTGCGGGGATTCGAGATTACCTGGTAAATAGCGCTCGCTCCTTTATCTTTGATACTGCTCTCTCCCCGGTGAACGCTGCAACAGCCTTGGAGAGTGTCCGCCTTATCCGTGAAGAGGGCCAGCCTTTAAGCGCCGAGGTGCTGGTCTGCGCACAGCTCATCAGCGGCCAGCTGGGGCTGGAACCAGCTGCTGGTGCTGTGCAGTCTCTACCTATCAGGCAGGGGTCGGGGTGCGCCCGTCAGATACAGGAGCGTCTTGCTTCACGCGGTCTGGCAGTAGGCTGTTTTCGTCCACCTGCTGTGCCCGATGGTATAGCTCGTCTGAGACTGACTGCTCAGGCAGGCCTCGATTCTCAAGTCTTGCAGAGAGCACTTGACCTAGTAGGAGAGGAAGTGGCCCTTTGAGCGCGCCACTAGAGCACTCCCAGTATGAGTCGTTTGTCTGGGATATGAGTCTGCCAACCAATGGGCAAAAATTGGTTAGCAGGGCTGAACTTTCGCAGGGGTACTGGCCTGTTCCGGGGGAGAACCCTTACCTGCTGGTGGGTGGTTCTGAGGCTATTCGGCAGGTTATGGGCGACACCGAAACTCTTGCCCCCGATAATGCACTCACCGCTGTTACTCATTTGGAGCCGGCCTCCTTGCGGATCCTGCTGTCCTATGGGTTCTCTCTGCCGGAGGTCTTAGCCAGCGCAAAGGGAGAGCTTCACCGTTCGGTGCGTCAGCTGGTGGCTTCTTTTTTCACGCCCCAGAAGGTACGCGCCCAGGAGGAAGGGGTGCGGGCCCGGATGAAAGAGGTGCTCGCTGAGCGGGCACCGGGTAGGGGGCAGCTGGCGGTTTTTCACCTGCTGCCAGTGGCTCTGATGCAGAAACTCACCGGTGTACCCAGCCAGGACTACCTCGCCCAGGGACTCGATGAAGCTGAACTTGCTCGTTATTCCCTGGACTCACTCGAACTCTTCTGGGGTTGGGTAGAACCTGAACGCCAGCAGGAACTGGCCCACCGGGCAGGGCAGTTCCACCGCAAGCTTTCAGCTCTGGTTGCTGGGTGTGCTGAGCGGCCAGAAACCCTTTTCGGTGCGCTTGCCAACCAGAAGATTGAGAGCGCGCGGATTGTCTCGCTGGCCTATTTCTTAGCCATAGCAGGCCAGTACACCACCTGCCTGCTCATGAACTCAATCCTCCACGCCGGAGTCATTCAGCAGTGGGGCATTACCCTGGGGCAGTGCACCGACTTTTCTCGGGCTCAAGAGCTGGTGCGTGCGGTGCTCCAGGCGGAATCTTCTGTGCCGACTTGGCGACGGGTAGCTACCGCCGACAGTTCCATCGGAGGGTGCCCTGTCCATGCGGGGCAGGAGGTCCTGCTAGAGGTTAGCGGCCAGCAGAGTGATGACTACCGCCTGGCCTTCGGCTGGGGTGCCCACCGTTGCCTGGGTGCCCTCTTAGCCGAGTCAGAATCTACCTGGATGCTTCATGAGCTGGCTTGCTGGCTTGAGCACGAAAAGCTGAGCCTGCACCTGGCTGAGGAACCCCGCTGGCTTGATCTGCTGTCCTACCGCGCTCCGCTGGAGCTGAAATTTGAGGTGAGAAATGAGTTCTAGTGCCGTGATTTACCATATCGTCGGTACGGATACCGATGTGGGCAAGACCCTGGCAACCGCCTGCCTAGCATCTGCCCTGGAACAGGCCGGCAAACGGGTCGCTATCTACAAGCCAGCCCAAACGGGTGTTGGACCGGGCCAGCCCGGTGACGCTGATTTTGCCGCCTATCTGTCGGGTGCAAGGGCCTTTGAGGGAAGCAGAGCAAGCCGCCCTCTGGCCCCGGTAGCCGCCGCCAGGCTTGACGGTTTTACCCTACCGAGCCTGCAGAAACATGCTGAACGTATCGGCCTTCTCTCAGCCGACTATGATGCTGTTATTGTCGAAGGATCGGGCGGTGTCACTGTGGATATGGCTGAGGGGGAGCCTGGCTCCACCTACAGGCCCTACAACCATGCCCACTTGATTGAGCTTCTTACCCAGGCCGGGCACAGAGCAAAAACTTTCCTGGTTGCTCGAAGCGGGCTGGGAACCCTTAACCACTGCCAGCTCACCGTTTCGTACCTGAGTCAGCTCAATCTTCCGGTGGAGGGCCTTATCATTGGCTCCTGGCCTGCCCAACCTAGCTACATCGAAGAGAGTAATGTGTGTGCCTTGACCGAGATGGGCTATCGGGTCCTTGCTCGGATACCGGCTGGGTTGGGGCGGGGCTTTAGCGCCGGTGAAAGCCATGATCTGCTGTGGCCTGATGCGGCCCTGGAAGATTTCAGGGTGACGGCTCAGCAGCTCTTCGGTGCCCTGGTTGCCTAGGTGGGCCAGATGAGTTTTGGGTGGGCGTAGGGGGGGCTAGAGGTCGCTATAGCTGAAGGAAGGCTTTAGTGGCCAAATACACATAATTTTACTTGCTTAATTCTCAGTATCCCTATAGGTTGTATGGAGAATACAAATAAGTATCAACATTTTTTCGATTGCTTAATGCCAGGGCAAACTGAAATTCTTTACTGTCCCCTTAATTTTAGGAACTTTCTATGTCCCCTGATAAGCAGCTCGCTGAGAAGACCGCTGTGGTCTCGCCAGCCTCATCCCACCGTTTTTCAAGCCTAATTCGCAATGAGGCAGGAGAAAATCTTTCCTGGCCCAGCATCTTTGCCGGTGTTATCACCTTCATTGCACTTAGCGTTCTTTTTTCCCTCGTTGGCGTTGCTATCGGCTTAGGCGGGGTGGACTTCACCTCAGATAATCCCACGCAGGGTGTAGGCACTGGCCTACTGGTGTGGTCCATTTTCTCACTGATTCTTTCTCTGGCAGCAGCAGGTTTTATTTCCGGCCTGACGGCAAGCCGCGCTGGTTTAATCCACGGCTTCCTGACCTGGGCACTTGGTCTGATCGTTGCCCTGGTCATGATTTCCACCTCCGTTACTAGCGCCTTTAACACCCTCGGCAGTGTCGTTGGGTCCGTAGGATCAGGCGTTGCCAGCGCTAGTGGCTCCGCTGCTGACCTGCTCGGGGATGCCGTTGATCTTCCTAGCGGCGATGAACTGGCCGTCAAGGCATCCGGTCTGAGCGATGATGTCGTTACGGCACTCAAAAAGACCCAGATCGAAGAGCTCCAGCCTGACTACCTCAACAACCAGCTCCAGGAATCACTGACCGACCTTCAGAACGCCGGTAAGCGCGTAATCGTCGACGGCGAAGACCTGGGCACTGTTACCGACGACCTGGGTAAGAAGATTACCGACCGTGCTTCTAAAATTTCTGATGGTATCGACAAGGACGAGATCGTTGCTGAGCTTAGCCGCAACACCGATCTGACCCCCGCAGAAGCTCAGTCAGCAGCTGACAACATCGAAAAGTCCTTCAAGGAAGCCAGCACTAAAACTGAGCAGGCTCTTAATGACATCTCAGATCAGCTGGATTCTGCTGTAGAGAAGAGCGCTCAGATTGCTGAGGACGCTAGCAACCAGGCAGCTAAGTACTCCCTGTGGGCCTTTGTGGGTCTGCTCCTTGCAGCTTGCATCACCTCCTTCACCGGTCGCTTAGGCGCTCGTATGGCTAGCTCAACTGCAATGCAGAGGAACTAGACTATAGGCCTGCGGTGCTCTAGCTATTGAGCCACCTTAGCCTTACTCAAAAGCTCCGGGCCCACTGGCCCGGAGCTTTTGGCGTCTAGGCCGCGAAGTCACTCCCGATGGGTAGGAGAATACTGGGCTCCTCCAACCCCAGTAAGAGGAGCGGGTTAATGTAGCCCATGCCGTGAGCTGCAGTGGATTGAGTGCTCGTCGGCTCTCGGACGCCCCAGTGTAAACAATAGCCTTCTGGGCAGTGCTGAATAAGCGGGTCAAGGCGGGCGATAGGATCTCCGGCGGCTACAGTGGCGCCGACAGGTAGCGGGTCGGTGATCGGTTCAAAACTTGACCTGCGGCCATCGGGGTGTTCCAGTGTTATGACCTGCCGGTCCACTACGGTGCCCGAAAAGACAACCGTCCCTGCTGCCGGAGCTAGAACCTTTCCGTCAGCTTCTAAAGCTAGGTCTACCCCTCGGTGCCCGGCGCTCCACTTGGCGGCTGGCTTCTCAAAAGCCTTCACCACCGTTAGTTGGCCCGCTAGCGGTGCCTGCCACACGGTGTTGCCTGCCTCCGCACAGGGACTAGAGACTATGACCCCTAAGAGGGCACACAGGCAGTAGGCCAGCCACTGCCAACCCGACCGTAAGTAGATAGTTCTGAATTCCGGCTTGCCGCGCGGTGCACAAAGAATCACGGGCTATAACCTCCCTAGAAGAAGCACCCCTTACCCCGGTACCTGCTCCCTAGGAGTAATCCGATATCTACCACTGGAAAACTGCCACCGCAAGCCCCCAAACCCCTGTGCTTAAAGCTCAAAAATGCGGTATAGTCGTAGATTGCAGTTTGCCGTTTGTCACCCCGCCCTGAGCGGAACACAAAACGGTAAGGGGAAGCCTTTTTACATGGTGACTCCTCCGCTGAAGCCTGACAGGTTTACCTGCCCGGCATTCAACCGGATCTGACGTCGCGTAACACCCAGCAGCTCACCCGAGTTGATAAGGAACTTTCGGTCCGGCCCTCATGGGTCGGTGAAGGTCCGAGAATCAGCCGCCGCTCCAGCGGCTGAATCGGGGCGTTACCAGGGGAGCGAGGCAAGAGCCTCATAGGCTCCACATGTAAACCGATAACTACTATGCACGGTGCGCGGTTAGCCTGGAATCAGGGGCCCGCCCGGCACTTACCTCAATATAAGGAGACGACATGCCCGTCGTAACTATGCGCCAGCTTCTCGATTCAGGTGTCCACTTTGGTCACCAGACCCGTCGCTGGAACCCCAAGATGAAGCGCTTCATCTTCACCGAGCGCAACGGCATCTACATCATCGACCTGCAGCAGTCACTAGCATTCATCGACCAGGCATACGAAGCTGTTAAGGCAACCGTTGCCCACGGCGGCACCGTTCTGTTCGTTGGTACCAAGAAGCAGGCTCAGGAAGCCATCGCTGAACAGGCTACCCGCGTGAACATGCCCTACGTTAACCACCGCTGGCTCGGTGGTATGCTCACCAACTTTGCCACCGTTTCAAAGCGTATCGACCGCATGAAGGAACTTGAGCAGATCGACTTCGATGATGTCGCAGGCTCACAGTTCACCAAGAAGGAACTGCTCCTTCTGCGTCGCGAACACGAGAAGCTGGAAAAGACCCTCGGTGGTATCCGCAACCTGACCAAGGCTCCTTCCCTGGTCTGGATCGTAGACACCAAGAAGGAGCACCTCGCTGTTGACGAAGCCAAGAAGCTCGGCATCCCCGTTGTAGCTATCCTGGATACCAACTGCGACCCCGATGAGGTTTCCTTCCCCATCCCCGGCAACGACGACGCTATCCGCTCCGTCAACCTGCTGACCCGCGTTATCGCCGATGCAGTTGCCGAAGGCCTGCTGGAACGCGAAAACAAGAAGGCCGGCAAGTCAGCTACCGCTTCCGAAGAGCCCATGGCTGAATGGGAACGCGAACTGCTGGAGCAGCACGAATCAGCTACCAAGGCTGAAGCTCCCGCTGAAGAAGCTAAGTAAGACAGCATCATAGAGATAACGGCACCCGCCCACATTCGGTGGGTGCCGTTCTTTCACCCCGGCCCCCGGGGACAATAGATTTATCCCAATCTGTTCAAACACCAAGGAGTTCACATGGCGAACTACACCGCAGCAGACATCAAGGCTCTGCGCGAAAAGACCGGCGCTGGCATGCTCGACGTCAAGAAGGCTCTCGACGAGGCTAACGGCGACCAGCAGAAGGCAATGGAGATCATCCGCGTTAAGGGCCTCAAAGGCGTTACCAAGCGCGAAGGCCGCGCCACCGCTGAGGGCCTGGTTGCCGCTCGCGTTGAAAACGGCGTTGGCTTCATGATCGAAGTTAACTCAGAAACCGACTTCGTTGCTAAGTCCGAGCCTTTCATCAAGTTCGGTAACGATGTTCTCGAAGCCGCTATCGCAGCAAACGCTTCTACCCTGGATGAGCTTAAGGCAGCTTCTTTCGAGGGTAAGACCGTTGAGGAGCTCACCACCGAAGCAGGCGCACTGCTTGGAGAGAAGATCGTTGTTCGTCGCGTAGCACGCGTTGAAAGTGAAAACGTAGCAGTTTACCTGCACAAGACCTCCAAGGACCTGCCCGCGCAGGTTGGCGTTCTGCTGGCTGTCTCCGGTGAGAACACTGACGAGGTCGCTCACGACGTCGCTGTTCACATTGCGGCTATGAGCCCCAAGTACCTCAACTCAGACTCCATCTCCGCTGAGGACATCGAAGCTGAGAAGCGCGTTGCCGAAGAAACCGCTCGCGGTGAAGGCAAGCCCGAGCAGATCATCCCCAAGATTGTGGAAGGTAAGCTCAAGTCCTTCTACAAGGAAAACACCCTGCTCGACCAGGACTTCGCCAAGGATTCATCCAAGTCTGTTGCTGCAGTTCTGACCGAAAACGGTGCAAGCGCAACCGCTTTCGAGCGTTTCCGCGTCGGCGCCTAAAGCCCGCCACCGGGCGGTGCCCCAACCTAAGCCTGTAAGGGCATGTGATTGAGCACCAAAAATGCCCTGAACAAAGGGGAGCCCCCGCAAGGAGGCTCCCCTTTGCCGTATGCTAGAAGAAAAGCGTGTATCCAACCGGGTACCGCAAAAAAATTTTGACTATTTTCAGGGAGGGCCCTCATGACAGAGGCAACCAGCAAGATCCACAAGGACGACACCGGTAGGCGTCGCGTCCTGCTTAAGCTCTCTGGCGAAGTCTTTGGCGGCGGAGAAGTTGGTATTTCCACCGAGGTCGTTCGCGGAATAGCAGAGCAGATTGCATCAACTATCGGCAAGGTTGAGGTTGCGGTTGTTGTGGGAGGCGGAAACTTCTTCCGCGGTGCTGAATTGTCTGAAGCCGGCATGGACCGTTCTCGCGCTGACAACATCGGTATGCTCGGTACAGTTATGAACTCCCTGGCCCTGCAGGATTTCTTGGAGCAGGCCGGCATCGATACCCGCGTTCAGTCAGCAATTTCCATGCAGCAGGTGGCAGAAAACTACATTCCCCGTCGCGCCATCCGCCACATGCAGAAAGACCGCGTGGTCATCTTCGGTGCCGGCGCAGGCCTGCCCTATTTCTCCACCGACACCGTCTCTGCTCAGCGTGCACTAGAAATCCACGCTGACGAGGTTCTGGTCGCTAAGAACGGTGTGGATGGTATCTACACCGCCGACCCCAAGAAGGACCCCGCTGCTGAGCGTCTCTCCAAGCTCACCTATGATGAAGCTCTGCTGCGCAACATTCGGGTGATGGACCAGACCGCCTTCTCCCTCTGCAAAGATAACAAGGTCACCATGCGCGTCTTTGGGATGCAGGGTGAAGGCAATGTGGCTCGTGCCATTCTCGGCGAGCAAATCGGCACCCTGGTCACCGCATAGGTTGGCCTCGAATGATTCCGTGCGCTCTTGCAAGCTCAACCCGCTTCCGCGCACTCCATTCGGCGAGGAAATCGGCACCCTGGTCACCGCATAAGGTGGTGGCCGCATAGGGGCCAGCCAACACAACCTACGGGGGCACCTGCTTGATAGCAGGTGCCCCTTGCCTTAAGCAAAACCAAAAATACCCGCCCTGCAATTCGCTCCCTCTAGCTTATGCCCACTAGACTAGGAAGAGACTATATAAGCGCCCAGCCACGGAGGCTAGGCACAATCAAAGGACACACGAGATGGTTGAAGAAACCCTGCAAGAAGCTGGCGAGAAGATGGACAAGTCCGTCGAGGCCCTCAAAAACGAATTTGCCTCAATCCGCACAGGCCGGGCCAACCCCGCACTCTTCGCCAACCTAACCGCTGATTACTACGGTTCGCCCACCCCCCTCCAGCAGCTCGCATCCTTCCAGACCCCCGAAGCGCGTACTGTTCTCATTACCCCCTACGATAAGAGCGCCATGGGTGCTATCGAAAAGGCTATCCGTGACTCTGACCTCGGTGCCAACCCCGCCAATGACGGCAACGTTGTACGCGTTGTTATGCCTGAAATGACTGAGGACCGTCGCAAGGAATACATCAAGCTGGCAAACCACAAGGCCGAAGACAGCCGTGTTGCCGTTCGTAACGCCCGCCGCCAGGCCAAGACCGCCCTGGATAAGCTCGTCAAAGACGGCGAAATCGGTGAGGACGAAGGCAGCCGCGCTGAAAAGGAGCTTGACGCACTGACCAAGAAGCACACCGACCTTATCGATGCCCTGTTCAAGAGCAAGGAAGCTGAGCTGCTAGAGGTCTAAAACGGTATGACTGTTCAATCTCAAGAACAGCAGCCCCGGGCCTCAAAGGCCGGTAGGAACCTGCCCGCTGCTATCGCTGTTGGCCTGGTAATGGGCGCTCTTATAGCAGTGGGCTTGTTCATTTCCCCTCTTGTTCTTGTTGTATCGTCAGCTTGCGCAGGGGCAGTAGGCACCTGGGAGGTTTCTAACGGCCTCAATCAGAAGCGGGGTATGGGCGTACCCATTATCCCCGCTGTGGGTACCGCTTTCTTCATGCCCTTTGCCGCCTACTACGGGGGAGGGCAGTGGCTTATTTTCACGGTTGTTGCCTCTATCCTTATCTTGATTGCATGGCGGCTGGTGGGGGAGCGCGACGGCATGATTATGTCGATCATGGGCTCCATCTTTGTGATGTCCTGGGTGCCCTTCATGATTTCACTTGCTCTCCTGCTCTACCGGGAAGACTCCGGGCCTGCAAAGGTCTTCATGATCTTGCTCATGGCTATTGGTAATGACACTTGGGGGTATATCGCAGGTGTCAAATGGGGTAAAACCCCTATGGCTCCCAAAATTTCGCCCAAGAAGACCTGGGAGGGCTTTGCCGGCTCCATGATTGGGTCAATGGTTGTTGGGGTTCTCTGCACTTTCTTGATTGATGAACCCTGGTGGTATGGGCTCATTGTTGCTTTCTTTTTGGTCATAGCCTCAACTGCAGGCGATCTAGGCGAGTCGATGGTCAAACGCGAAATTGGTATCAAGGACATGTCGAATATCCTGCCGGGGCACGGTGGGGTCATGGACAGGCTCGATTCGATTGTTTTTGCCATTGCTATCGGGTATGTCATTTTCTCGGTGCTGGGCGTCCTCTTCTAATAGCATTTGCTCGACAGATATAGGGAGTTATGACAGTGAAACATCGTGCACAGAGTGCTGCCCCGCAGGCGGATTCCAAACCCGCTGCAAAAAAAGCGTCGAACAGTGCTTTTACTCTGGTCGGACCCAAAGAAAATGGCTACCGCACTGCTAGCGTGGACGCTTTCTTCACTCGGCTTGCCGATGACTATGAGCTCATGCTGACCGGTGCCCAGCTGAGCAAAGATGTGAATACCTCTCGGACCATTCGCGGGGCTGTCTTTGAAGCAGAACCCGGTGGATACTTGCCCGCGGAGGTGGACCGTGCGCTGGACCGGGTCGAAGACCGATTCTCTGAGTTGGAGCGTCGTCTCTACATCCAGAAGTACGGGCAGACTACATGGAACGATGCGATTGCGGAGTTGCGCCTGCTTCTGCTGGGGCGGTTACGCAGGCCCGATGGCGAGCGGTTCCGCCGGCCCTCCAAGCGGCTGACCAAGGGCTATTTTGTCAAAGATGTTGATGCTTTGTGCCACCAGCTGATGGAGCATCTCAAAGGCCAGCATCAACTAATACCGGACGATATTCGTGCGGTTTCTTTCACAGCCGCTACCGGCGAACTCAGCTATGAAGAAACGCAGGTTGATGCTTTTTTGGACCGTTGCATTGAGTATCTGCAGGACACCCTATAGAAAGATCAGCTACTAAGCTGCCATAAGGCGGGCGACCCGAAAACATTTCGGTGAGCCCGCCTTTTTTGACCCGCCTACTTGTGTGTAACCCACATTACATACTAATGTGTTCTCAGTTACACAAAGGAGGTAGTGATGGCCCACTCATCACCAGAATCTGGCCAGCCCCTTGTCGATGCCGAACACGTCGACTTTAGGGCGGCTCAGAGCAGTGACAGCTTCAAGGAGCTACGCAAAACACACCGGTCGTTTGTTTTCCCTATGACCGTGGCCTTTTTGGTCTGGTATCTGCTCTATGTCATCTTGGCGGTCTACGCACCCGGTTTTATGGCAACCAAGCTGGCTGGAAACATCAACGTAGGCATTGTCTTTGGCCTCTGTCAGTTCGTGACGACTTTTGGAATTACCGCTTTGTACATCGTCTTTGCCAACACAAAACTAGACCCTCGCTCTAGCCGCCTACGCAAGGATATTGAATCCGGCGATTACGCCCACACCAAGGCATCGTAAGGGGAATATAACAAATGACTTCTTCACTAACTGGCGTCGTGCAGGCCGCCGATGCAGCGAGCACCCAGGTGGTTGGAACTCCCTGGATTAATATGGTTGTCTTTGGCAGCTTCGTACTGATTACTATGGTGGTGGTTCTGAGAGCTTCTAAGAACAATAAGACTGCCGCCGACTACTACGCTGGAGGACGTTCCTTTAGCGGCACCCAAAACGGCCTAGCTATCGCCGGTGACTACCTTTCAGCAGCCTCCTTTCTGGGTATTGTTGGTGCTATCGCTATCCAGGGCTATGACGGCTTTCTATACTCCATCGGGTTCCTGGTTGCTTGGCTGGTAGCCCTCCTGTTGGTAGCTGAGCCCTTGCGCAATACCGGCAAGTTCACCATGGCCGATGTTCTTTCCTTCCGTCTGCGTCAGCGCCCGGTCCGTATCGCGGCCTGCATCTCGACTCTCGCTGTTACCCTCTTCTATCTGCTGGCTCAGATGGCCGGCGCCGGCGCTCTCGTGTCTCTTCTGATGGGTATTAGCTCCAAGGCCGGTCAGTCACTGGTCATCGTCGTTGTGGGTGTCCTGATGATTGTGTACGTTCTCATCGGTGGCATGAAGGGTACGACCTGGGTTCAGATCATTAAAGCTGTCCTCTTGATTAGCGGCGTTGCTGTCATGACCGTCTGGATCCTGGGTATCTACAAGTTCAACCTCTCTGATCTGCTCGGTGGTGCTGTTGAGGCCTCCGGTAACCCTAAGATGCTTGAACCGGGCCTCAAATACGGTAAGAGCGATTTGACCAAGCTGGACTTCATTTCACTTTCGCTGGCCCTGGTCTTCGGCGCTGCTGGCCTGCCCCACGTGCTCATGCGCTTCTACACCGTCCCCACGGCTAAAGAGGCCCGTAAATCAGTGGTCTGGGCTATCTCCCTGATCGGTCTGTTCTACCTCTTTACCTTGGTGCTGGGCTTTGGCGCTGCTGCACTCGTTGGTTCTGAGGCAATTAAGGCAGCTCCTGGTGGCGTGAATTCAGCGGCTCCGCTCATGGCCTACGAGTTAGGTGGCTCCTTGCTGATGGGAGTTATCGCGGCGGTAGCTTTTGCTACCATTCTCGCGGTGGTCGCTGGTCTAGCTATTACAGCCTCGGCCTCCTTCGCCCACGACATCTACACCAACGTTATATGTAAGGGGCAGTCTGATCCTGCCAAAGAAATCAGAGTGGCTAAGACGACTGTGGTGGTTATTGGCTTGCTGGCCATTGCCGGTGGTATTGGGGCCCAGGGGCAGAATGTTGCCTTCCTGGTGGCGCTTGCTTTCGCAGTGGCTGCCTCTGCTAACCTGCCGACCATCGTCTATTCCCTCTACTGGAAAGGCTTCAAGACTCGTGGCGCTCTGTGGTCCATGTATGGGGGTCTTGGGCTCTCCGTAGTTCTGATTATCTTCTCCCCGGTCATGTCCGGTGCTGAGACTTCAATGATTCCTACCGCCGACTTTGCCTGGTTCCCTCTGGCTAACCCCGGTCTTGTCGCTATTCCTGCGGCCTTCCTGCTGGGTTTCCTGGGGTCGCTGGGTGGTGAGAAAGAAGATGTTGCAACCCAGGCTGAGATGGAAGTTCGCTCTCTCACCGGGGTAGGTGCCGAAGGTGCTATTGACCACTAGCCTAACCTGCTTGATTTAGGCTGAAAGTCCCGTTGGCTTACCGCTGACGGGACTTTTCTGCTGGGATAGTTGTAAATAACACTATCACCCTACTTATTTTTATCTTGATATTTGATATAGAATAGGTAATGCTTATCCTTGCGGCTGATCATAGTCGCTAAGCAAAATATAGAAGTAGGTAACATGATTCTTTCCATCATTAGCTGGATTGTCCTCGGTCTGATCGCTGGCGCAATTGCCAAGCTCATCATGCCCGGTAAGCAAGGTGGCGGTTTTGTCGTCACCACCGCCCTCGGTATCGTGGGCGCTATGCTGGGTGGCTTCCTGGGTAGCTTCCTGCCCTTCCTTTCCGATGGTGTCAATGGCTTCAGCCTCGGCTCTGTCTTTACAGCAGTCGTTGGCGCGCTGATCGTACTCTTCATCTACCAGAAGGTAGTAGTTAAGAAGTAGCACACTTGAGAGGGCGGTAGCCCCTGAAGCAGAACCCGGTGGTTTTCCGACGACGGATACCACCGGGTTCTTTGTGCTTGAAGCCTACCGATGCGTGAGCAAAAAGGCAGGTCAAGCTCAAGTAAATCACCGGTATCAGCGCTAGGGTAGTGGTGCACCACCAAGACAAGGAAGAGCCATGCCATGAAAAGTATTACCAGAATTATAGGAGCTACCAGGGAACTCTGGCCTTTCTTCCTGGGAATCGTGCTCTGCGCGGTTCTTACCTCTGCGGCCTCACTACTTGCTCCCTTTATCATCTCCGGGGCAACCGATACCGTAGTCAATCACCTTAAGGGCTCAGCACCCACAACCGGGGCGATAATCGTCTGGTTGGCGGCGGCATACCTAGCGGCTCAACTGGTGAGTGTACTTACCACTAACCTTGGAGGTTACCTGGGAGATATCATGAGCCAGCGCATGCGCACCATACTTTCGGTGCGCTACTACGAGAAGCTTCTTTCTTTACCCCTGCCCTATTTCGACTCGGAACTGACCGGCACTATCATCGCTCGCCTGAACCGCTCTATTGCCGAGGTCACCCAGTTCGTCAAGACCATGTCGAACACCTTTATCTCCCTGGTACTTACTACAGTTTCGGTGATTGTGATTAGCTCCCTCTACTACTGGCCACTGGGATTGCTTCTCATTCTTATCTTCCCCGTCTACTTTTGGCTGACCAGTAAAACCAGCAGCAAATGGCAGGTCTGGGAGGGCCAGAAAAACCAGAAAATTGATCTTGCATCAGGCCGTTTTGCCGAGGTCATCGGTCAGATTCGTGTCGTTAAATCATTTGGGCAGGAAGAGCGCGAACTGACTCGCTTTAAAACTCTCTTTAGCGATACCATCAGCTTGACCGCCACCCAATCCCGGTTCTGGCACAGCATGGACGTGGCCCGACTGAGCTTTCTAAACCTGATCTTTTTCGGTCTCTACCTGCTGATTTTCCTGCGGACCCTGGCCGGTGATTTTTCCATTGGTGACATGGTGCTACTCATTCAGCTTCTAGCTATGGCGGTTGCTCCCATCAATTCTCTGTCCTGGATCGTTGATAGCGCCCAGCGAGCTATTACCGGATCCAAGGACTACTTCGATGTCATGGAACGAGAATCGGACCCCCGAGCTTTAGCAATTACCCGTGAGGGGGCACCGGAATACACTCAGCCGGCGGCTATCACTGCATCTGAGGGCCAGGAATTGGTTCGCTTTGAAGAGGTGAGCTTTGGCTATGACGGCGAAGAGGATGTGCTACACAAGATCGACCTGAGCGTCAAGCGCGGTGAACGTATTGCGTTCGTGGGCGAATCCGGCGGCGGTAAATCAACGCTCATGTCGCTCCTAGAAGGCCTCTATGACCCCCGTACTGGTTCGGTGACCGTTGACGGTATGGATATCGCTGGCAGTGACCTGACCCAGGTTCGTTCTTTGATCGGCATGGTCTTTCAGGATCCCTCCCTGTTCTCGGGCACTATTGCCGAGAACATTTCCTACGCACAGCCGCAGGCCAGCCGGGAACAGATTATTGAGGCGGCTATCAAAGCCAATGCCCACGAATTCATCACCAAGTTTGCCGATGGCTACGACTCGCTCATTGGTGAGCGCGGACTCAAGCTCTCAGGAGGGCAAAAACAGCGGATAGCCATAGCTAGAGCAATCCTCAAAGATGCTCCCATCCTCATTCTTGATGAGGCAACCAGCGCCCTGGACACCAAGGCCGAGCGTGCTGTGCAGAAGGGCCTGGAGGAGCTGATGCAGGGGCGTACTTCTCTTATCATTGCCCACAGATTGTCAACTATTGCACGTGTAGACCGCATCGTCACACTTAAGAATGGGCAGATCGATGAGATCGGCAGTCCGGACCAACTAGCAGCTTCAGGAGGTATCTACGCAGAGCTACTTGAGTTGCAAAACAGCGGAGGTAAAACCATAGCTAAGAAACTAAAAAACTTCGATATTATTGGGTAGCATCAAAAAGATAGTCCCTGCTGAAGGCCCTAAGACCTCTGCCAGGGGGCCTGAGCGACGTCTTCCATGATACGGGGTAGGGGAATGAAAAAATTTTTGCTGGTCTTGGGGCTTGCCACCGCCGGTCACTGTGCTTACTGGCATCGGAAAGCACAGAAACAGGTTAACCCTCAGTTCTGGGGCCCGCGGCTCTATCTGGCACCCCTACAGGGCTTCTACGCAAGTCTTGGCTACCTCTTACCTGAGCCCCAGCGCAACTACCTCCGGGTAGCTCAACCTGTAGCGGGGGTTAAAGTTGAGCGGATTGAGCTGTCTTCCGCTGGGGTAAGCCTCAGCTCCTTTCTCAACCTCCCTGCACAGCGTCAGTCCGAAGGTGCTGTGCTCTTTATTCATGGTGGCGGACATCTTTTATCAAGTGCGGGACCTGCTCAGACTTATGCTAGTGCTCTGGCGCGAGATCTTGGTGTTCCCGTCCTCAACGTTGAATACCGTAACGCTGGTGAGGCACCTTTCCCAGCAGACTTAGATGACTGCTATAAGGCTTTGCAATGGTTGCAGGCCTCAGGGCAGAAATATGGCTTTGACCCTTCATTGATTGCTGTATGCGGCCAGAGCGCAGGCGGGGGACTGGCTGCCTCCTTAGCTCAGCGGGCCTTGGACGCAGGCAACCCTCTCAACTTTCAGGCTTTGATTTACCCCATGCTCGATGATCGTACTACCGACCGATCAGATAGGCAGGGGCGCGGCACCTATGCCTGGACCCCCCTGGATAATAAGATCGCCTGGAACACCTATCTTGGTGGGCAGGCAGGAGCTCCCTCACTGCCTGCCTATGCAGCACCAGCGCGCAGGCAAAACCTGGCTGGCCTCCCTCCAGCCTGGATAGGTGTCGGTGACCAGGACCTTTTTTACCCGGAAGGGTGGGACTACCATCAGCGCTTATTGCAGGCCGGCGTGGAGAGCAAATTTCACCAGGTGCAAGGTATGTACCATGCGGCTGACATGATTTTCCCTGAGAGCCAACTCATCCGTGATTTTTATTCATCCATGCTCAGTGCGCTCAGAGCCTCTTTCGAAAACTAGTATGTGAGAAAATGAAGCCATGCGATTTGGTTCTAGTCAGTCCCACCCAAGCTCAGCTTTGGCCCTCACTGATCAGCTAAAAGATTTTCTGGTGCAGGGGCGTACCGTCACCCTCCTGGGGTCAACCGGATCTATCGGAACTCAGGGCCTACAGGTGATTGACCACCTCAACGCTTTAGCGGGCGCTGAAAGCGGGTCAGACGGTGCCCCGGTTCGTGTGCAGGCTTTGGCCGCGGGTGGGCGTTCGGTCGCTGCTCTGGCTGAGCAAGCTGCCCGTCTGCGGCCTCAGCTGGTGGCAACAAGCGGTGGGGAAGATGCTGCTCGCACCCTGCGTGAGGCTCTGGGAGCACTTGCACCGGGCTACGCCCCGCAGATTGAATGGGGGCAGGATGCCGCTACCCGGGCATCGGAAGCTGGTGCCGATGTAGTGCTCAACGGTATTACCGGCTCTATCGGGCTCAGGCCCACCCTGGCCGCCCTGACGGCTGGCTCTCAGGTTGCCCTAGCTAATAAAGAGTCGCTGATCGCTGGCGGTGAGCTGGTCAAAGCCGCCGTTGATGCCTCACCCCTGGAACAACCCATGGTGCCGGTAGATTCGGAGCACTCGGCACTCGCCCAGGCACTTTCAGCCGGGAGCGACCGCGAAATTGATCGACTGATTCTCACGGCCAGCGGCGGGCCTTTCCGGGGTATGAGCTACGAGCAACTGCGGGAGGTCACTCCGGCCCAGGCCCTGGCTCACCCAACCTGGGATATGGGCCTGGTTGTTACCACTAATTCGGCGTCTATGGTCAATAAGGCTCTTGAGGTTCTTGAAGCACATCACCTGTTCGGTATTGACCTTGACCGTATCGATGTGACTGTTCACCGCCAGTCCATCGTTCATTCCATGGTGCAGTTTGTGGACGGCTCAACCATTGCTCAGGCTTCACCGCCGACCATGCTCTTGCCGATTGCCCTGGGCCTGACCTGGCCCCACCGCATCCCTGGTGTGGCTCAGCCTTGCGACTGGACCCAGGCCAGCCAATGGACCTTTGAGCCACTGGATAAGACAGCTTTCCCAGCTGTAGAGATCATTAAAGAGGCAGGCAAGCGCGGCGGTACCTTCCCGGCTGTTTTCAACGCAGCTAATGAAGAGGCCGTTGCAGCCTTCCACGCCGGGAAAATTCGTTTTACCGACATGATTGAGACTGCCGGCCGTCTGCTGGATGAGCATGCCCAGTCAGCTTGGTGCGCTG
The DNA here is from genome assembly GCF_048513555.1 of Rothia sp. P5766. Taxonomy (NCBI): domain Bacteria; kingdom Bacillati; phylum Actinomycetota; class Actinomycetes; order Micrococcales; family Micrococcaceae; genus Rothia; species Rothia sp. P5766. The sequence continues at coordinate 28,106 of NZ_JBLXXS010000018.1, forward strand.
AAAGCGGCTCCCTGACCCTTGAAGCAGTCCTGGGCGCAGAGAGCTGGGCTCGTACCCGCGCCCACGAGATTCTGACCGATTAGTTCTCTGCCACACCTGGCTTGGTATATATGAAGAAACCCTGCAAAAACGGGGTCGGCACCAGGCAAAAAGCAGGTGCCGACCTTGAAAGTATGCATATCGCATAAGTTATTGGTGGGTTGCAGAGCCCTACCTGGGTTTTAGAGAGTCGTATGGGAGCATCAACACTAATGTTGAAACCCCTGGCTAGCTCTTGACGCTGTACTCGATGCATAAAACTGGGCAAGAATACGAGCTCGTGAGGTACTCATTACTTGAACAAAAACTATGGGGAAGATTCCGACTCTCATTACAAGACCTTCGATATTTCTTCACCGTAAGGCCAGCCGATGATAACTATCACAAGAAAAATGATAATGAACCCCAACAGAAGATAAAATATTTTATGATTTGTATTCATATCATTTTATCAAAATTGGACTGAACACGAATTATCACCAACACTAACACCTTTATTGTGCCCAATAAGCCTCGCACACTGAGTGTGTCCCCGTAATTCGTACCCAAGTGGCCTAAAAGAGAAATAATTGTTAGCTACCATTCGTGCGCTTACTGTCCCATAGATACCTGAAGATGGTTTTGAGCTTGTGAGAAACCACCCCGGCATATGCGTTTGCCCCCAATGGTTAGTTTCAGTGCTACTGGTAATCCGGCCACTTGCATAGCACCATTTACCCTCGACCGTCGTCGTAAACAAAAGATTACCGAATACATTATTCTGATAGGCTCGAATTGATGCATTCCAACAACCGGACATTGGTGTAGCTCTCATCAAGGAGGGTGCGGCAATAAAACTTGATGAATTTTCACTGGCGACTGCTGTAAAGTCTTCAAAAAATCGACGCTCATCCACCGTCAGGGAATCCAGAGGGTCTTTTGATGTTCCTGAGTTTACTATTTTCTGGTAAATAGCGTTGTTTTTTTCTTGAGGTGAGAGAGGAAGCGTTAGCCAGCGATATGCTAAGAGTTGACAACGACAGGGCGAGTAAAAGAATGAGAAAGGAATTCGCCGTGGTGTGCATAGAATTTCCTTACGCTTGGAGATTTCTTTATGAAATCTGCTTGGGTTAGGTGCCTAAAATTCTAAGCGATGAGGTGAATCCTAGTCAAGAGATTTTTATAGAATTTTTGCAATAATATTATGATGGTTTAATTCGATGCGCATATAAAAACCCACCCCTATCTTCCCTCTGAAAACGAAAAAGGGGTGACGCTCTTTTTATGCAACATTCATGCCCAAAAGACGGTTAGTAGACGGCGAGCCCGCGTGCCCGGAAGATATCGCGGGCCGCTTCGGTGTCTTCGCGGCTGGGGGGCTTCACATCGGCTAACTGGTAGTCATAGCCCAGGGACTCCCATTTGTCGGTGCCCATCTGGTGGAAGGGCAGAACCTCAACCCGCTCCACGATGTTGCGCCAGCGGCAGACGATATCGGCAACCTTCTCGATATTGTCCGGGTCATCTGTGTAGCCGGGGACCAGAACAAAACGAATCCAGGTCTTAATACCCAGCGCTGAGAGCCGATCCCCAAAGTCAATAGTGGGTTGGAGAGCTCTTCCGGTAAGTTTCTGGTAGACCTCTTCAGAACCAGATTTAACATCGAGTAAGACCAGGTCAACGTTTTCAAGGAACTGGTCTGTTGCGTGAGCACCCAGGAACCCGGAGGTGTCAATGCAGGTATGAATACCCAAAGACTTGGCGCTCATGAGGATATTCTCAGCAAAGGGGCGTTGCATGAGCACCTCACCCCCGGAGATAGTAATACCGCCACCGGTAGCTTTAAAGATTTTGCGCATGCGCTTAATCTTCTTCATCAGATCTGAGGCCATGATGGGCTGACCGTCCTTCATCTTGAAGGTGTCAGGGTTATGGCAATAAAGGCAACGGAGCGGGCAACCGTTCATGAAGATAGTCATGCGGGTGCCCGGGCCGTCAACAGCTGTCACCAGTTCCCAGGAATGGATAGAACCGAGCTGGCCCTCGCGCATGAGCTTAATCTGGGCAGAGCGCTCCAGCTCCGTCATCTCACCCAGGCCCCAGGTTCCAGCCCCAGAATGCCGGTCCGCCGGCGGAGCAAAAGTTAGCTCGCCGGCGGTATCGGTGACATCGTGTGTGACGTCGAGAGACATAGGAACCTATGCCCCGTGGTGGAAGGTGCGTGAGAGTACGTCTAGCTGCTGCTCGCGGGTCAGGCGCACAAAGTTAACCGCGTAGCCCGAGACGCGAACGGTCAGGTTGGGGTAGTTATCGGGGTTCTCCATTGCGTCCTCAAGGGTTTCGCGGTTGAGAACATTGATATTTGCGTGGTAGAGGCCCTTGGGGGCGGTCTTGGTGGCGCGATTTGCCTTCATAGAAGCCAGACGCTCTTCGTAGGTCTTTACAGCCATGGTTTTCTCCTTAGTGATGAGGTGTTGATAGGGTTGCCGCCCCGGTCGAGGGGGCCAACCTGCTGGTGCAGGATCGGCGGGCACCCCTCGACCGGGACACTAAATCTATTGAGTTTTAGTCTTCTTCGGGGATAAAGCCGGCATCGAGGATGCCAACTAGGTTGGTTACCTGCTCGTCCTTGGTGCGGCCAAGACCGTTGGGGGTGATGGTATTAGTTAGGGAGATACCGTCCAGGGCGTCCTCGTAGTCCAGCTTGCCGACCGAGAGCATAGAGGCAACCATGCCGTGGGTGTCCATACCGTTCTCTGGGTTGGCGCCGGGGGAGAAGGGGGTACCTGCACGGTGGCCAGAGGGGAAGGAACCTGTTGCCTTACCGTAGACCACGTTAGAGGTAATGGTCAGAACCGACTGGGTGGGGATAGCATCGCGATAGAGCGGGATAGCCTTAATCTTCTCCATCACGGTGTGAACGATGGTTGCGGCGATATCATCGGCGCGGTCATCGTCGTTACCGTAGGTGGGGAAGTCGCCTTCGGTAATGTAGTCCACAATCAGGCCAGTTTCGTCACGAACCGGGGTGACCTTGGCGTACTTGATAGCAGCCAGGGAATCAGCAACGATGGACAGACCGGCGATACCGCAACCCATGGCACGGATAATATCCGAGTCATGCAGGGCCATTTCGATGGACTCGTAGGCATACTTGTCGTGGCTGTAGTGAATGATGTTCAGAGCCTCAACGTAGGTGGCAACGACCCAGTCCAGCATCTCTTCGTACTTGAGCCAGACATCATCAAAGTCCAGGGGGCCGTCGCCGGTGACAGGTTCGTAGCCCTCAACAACCTGCTTGCCGGTCATCTCATCGCGACCACCGTTGATGGCGTAGAGCAGAGCCTTAGCGGCGTTGACGCGAGCGCCGAAGAACTGCATCTGCTTACCAATCTTCATGGGTGAGACACAGCAGGCAATGGCTACGTCGTCGCCCCACTGCTCACGAATCTGGGGGTCAGACTCGTACTGGATGGAGGAGGTCTCAATGGAGATAGCGGCGCAGAATTCCTTGTAACCGGCGGGTAGATTCTCGTCCCAGAAGATGGTGATATTGGGTTCTGGGGCGGGGCCCAGGTTACGTAAGGTTTGGAGCAGACGGAAGGAGGTTTTGGTGACCAGGGTGCGGCCGTCGCTGGTGAAGCCACCGTCGGACCAGGTAGCCCAGTAGGGGTCGCCGGAGAAAATCTGATCGTAGTCGATGGTGCGTAGGAAGCGAACGATACGCAGCTTGATGACCAGGGCATCAATCATTTCCTGAGCATCGGATTCGGTAATCAGGCCAGCGGCTAGGTCACGCTCAAAGTAGATATCTAGGAAGCCGGAGAGGCGACCAATAGACATGGCGGCGCCATCCTGTGACTTAACCGATGCCAGGTAGGCGAAGTAGGTCCATTGAACGGCTTCCTGGGCGGTGCGGGCAGGGTGGGAAATATCGAAGCCGTAGAGCGCTGCCATCTTCTTGAGACGTTTCAGAGCCTTAATCTGCTCTGAGTGTTCCTCGCGGTAGCGAGCCCAGTGCTCACTGAAGCCACGGTCAGCTACAGCGTCCTTAGCGCGTTCCTTATCGGCAATCAGGTTATCGACACCGTAGAGCGCTACACGGCGGTAATCACCGATGATGCGACCACGGCCGTAGGCATCGGGCAGGCCGGTGATGATGTGCGAGGAGCGAGCCGCGCGAATGCGGGGGGTGTAGATATCAAAGACGGCATCGTTGTGGGTTTTGCGGTACTCGGTGAAAATCTTCTTGATGTTTTCATCGGGTTCCTTGCCAGCTTCGCGGATAGCGGTCTCAACCATGCGCCAGCCGCCGTTGGGCATCATGGCGCGTTTGAGCGGAACATCGGTCTGTAGACCAACGACAACATCGTCGTCCTCAGAGATGTAGCCCGCGGGGAAAGCATCAATTTCGGCGGGGGTCTTGGTGTCTACGTCGTATACACGGTTCTTGCGCTCTACCGAGAGGTAGTTCTTTTCAAGAGTGTCCCAGACACGCAGGGTCTTTTCGGTGGGGCCAGCTAAGAAACTGGAGTCCCCCTCGTAGGGGGTGAAGTTAGCGAAGATGAACCCTCGCACATCGATGCTGTCCTGCCAGGGGCCGGGTGCAAAACCCTCCCAGGCGCTCGCAGAATGTTCGTTGACAAAGACTCCAGCGGTGGCGGGAGCTTCAACCTGTGCGGTCATAAATGGTACTCCTTGTCAGAAGTGACGGTGCGGGCGCACGGGAGCGGGCGCTCGATGATCTTTCACTCTTTGATTGTGGCTTAAAGTGCGGCAAAAATAAAATCTGCATAAAATATGCTTGATTATATTTAATCTGCATAGCTCAGGATGTTTTCCCATGTCAAGTCAAATTTATGGGTGGCTTCTGGGGGCTTTTGCTGCTGGGCGTGTGACCTAGGGAAAGCATAATTACCGGTTATATAACGCAAGTGTGAAGTTAGGGCATTTTTGACCTAAAAGTAAGGGTGGAAACTACCTCAAAGACGGGGTGGGGCCCAGCCTATAAAGTCTGGGTCGTGGCCGTATCTTTACTGCACCCGAGACCTCGTCGAGTAGCCAGGGGGGAGAAGATGAGGGAGAGAGGGAGAGAGCTGTTACCCAAACAGTCTTGTAGCCACAGAATATCTCATAGCACTTAGCGCCCCTATGGGGGGCACAGTAAGCCCGGCGTGTTTTAGGGGCAAACTCCAAGAGGTCTGAACTGGCGGCTGGGATGGGCTTAGCGTACGCTGGCTTGTATCTTTAAATCCGGCTGATTCTAGCCGGACGTCCGGTTTCAAGGAGTTGTGCGTGACAATCTTGCTTTTCCTGGTGGGCGTAGTGCTCATGGCCCTGGGTATTGCCTTCTCTATTGCCCTCCACGAGGTGGGGCACCTGGTGCCCGCCAAGCTCTTTGGTATACGGGTTCCCCAGTACATGATTGGCTTTGGCAAAACGGTCTTCTCTTGGAAACGCGGTGAAACCGAATACGGATTTAAAGCGCTACCGCTGGGTGGCTACATCTCCATGATTGGCATGTACCCGCCCGGTCAAGATGGGCAAAGTGAGGGGCAGGCAGGTGGAACTAGCCCTCTGCAACAGCTAGCCCGCCAAGCTCGCCAGGCTGATGTTGAGCGCATCCGCCCCGAGGACCAAGGCAGGCTCTTCTACCAGCTTCCGGTCTACAAGCGCATCATTATTATGCTGGGTGGCCCCGCCATGAACCTGCTGATTGGGCTGGTAGCTACCACAATTTTGGTAACGGGCTTTGGTTCCTACCAGCCAACCACCGGCATTCAAAGCGTCTCGCACTGCGTCCAAACCCTTGATGCTACTAAGGCTAAGAGCGCTAACTCCGCAGAGTGTGGGGCTGATGATCCGCTAGCGCCCGCTAGTGCCGCAGGTCTCAAGCCCGGTGACACCATTCTCGAATTTGCTGGCCAGAGCGTGACCAGCTGGGAGCAGCTCACTGAACTGATCCGTAGCAAGGCCGAGAAAGAAGTCCCGCTAACCGTCCAGCGCGGTGACCAGACGCTAGAGCTGACTATCACGCCCATGCTGACTGAACGCCCGGTAGTTGATCCGCTCACCAGCACTTACCAGACCAACCCCGACGGTAGCTATAAAACCCAGGAAGTGGGCTTTATCGGTATTAGCCCCGCTACTGAGCTGACCCCCGGCACCGTGGGGGAGGTGCTCCCCACAGTTGGGCAGTCCCTGGAACGTATTGGCGCAACTCTGATTAAGCTTCCGGCCCGCGTCTACGGTGTGGCAGTTACTCTGGTGACCAACGGGGATCGTGATGTAAACAGTCCGGTTTCGGTTGTTGGTGTTGGCCGGATCGCTGGTGATATTGCTGCGCAGGATGAAATTAGCCTGCGCGATAAGGCGGCCACGCTGGTGTCGCTGATTGCCCAGATGAACCTCATGCTCTTTGCCTTTAACCTGATTCCGCTTCTACCTCTGGATGGCGGGCACGTCCTGGGCGCCCTGTGGGAGGGCTTGCGCCGCAAGAGCGCCAAGCTACTGGGTCGAAAAGACCCCGGCCCCTTCGACCCGGTTAGGCTCCTGCCGCTGACCTATGTGGTCGCCGGTGCCTTCCTGCTTATGACCGTCATTCTGGTGGCCGCCGATATCTTCAAACCCATCAGCCTCTTCTAAGCTCGACTGAGCATGCGATACTATCTCCAGGCCTGATAGTGCCCGGCTCAATCACACGGGCCTAGGTGCCGCAGTCACCGTGCTGAGTAAAGGTCTTAACCCACCCTTTACGCCCCAGCCAGTCAGCAAAAGTTCTGCAGGGCTGGCGCGGGGAGCTGACTTCAAGTACAGCAGAGCCAACACTGAACCGCTGATTGACCAAGATCTCAGACCAGCTAACGCCTTCAGTTGTGACGTTCTCGCCAAACATGCCGTTAGGGTAGCTCCTTCCTGCCTGCTCACCCCAGTAATCCAATTCTTCACGAGCATAAAGGTAGACAGCTTTTTCAGCCCCGCCGTGGTGCTTACTATCACCCATAAAATCACCGGCAACACCGGAGCCATCGCCGTAGTTCGGGTCGGGAGCAAAAACATCGAGGGAACTCACAGCGACCTTACCAATACCGGTCTGACGCGGGGTTCTGCCAACTAAGGTAAATGGCTGAGCGATATTGGTTGAAAGAACCCGAGGCCTAGCAGAAAAGGTCATCACAGTGGTACCCATACGGTTTATCCTAGCTGAGCTGTGTCGAAAGAGTCCCCGGCCTGTCTTAGTAAATATGGCCTAACTGGTGCACAATAGAGGATGACACTGTACGCCTGCGCCCACCGGCAGGTGTAAGAAACTTTTGGAGGAAAACTTGACCTCGGTTGCTCTTGGAATGCCCGCCGCACCACCCCCCGTTCTGGCACCACGCCGTAAGACCCGCCAGTTCAAGGTCGGTTCCGTAGGGGTAGGGTCAGAATCGCCGGTCTCCGTGCAGTCCATGACCACCACCAAGACCCACGATATCGGCGCCACCCTTCAGCAGATTGCTGAACTCACGGCCACCGGTTGCGATATTGTACGCGTAGCCTGCCCCACCGATAAGGATGCAGAGGCCCTGCCCATTATCGCTAAGCAGTCCCAGATTCCTGTGATCGCCGATATCCACTTCCAGCCCAAGTACGTCTTTGCCGCTATCGAAGCCGGTTGCGGTGCCGTCCGAGTTAACCCCGGCAACATCCGTAAATTTGATGATCAGGTCAAGGAGATCGCTGCTGCCGCTAAGGACCACGGTACCTCAATCCGTATCGGTGTTAATGCCGGCTCACTCGATAAGCGCCTACTCGAAAAGTACGGCAAAGCCACCCCAGAAGCCCTGGTGGAATCCGCTGTCTGGGAAGCCTCCCTCTTTGAGGAACACGGCTTCCGGGACTTCAAGATTTCAGTTAAGCACAACGACCCCGTCATCATGGTTGAGGCCTACCGCCAGCTGGCAGCTGCTGGTGACTGGCCCCTACACCTAGGCGTTACCGAAGCAGGCCCAGCTTTCCAAGGAACCATCAAATCGGCAACAGCCTTTGGTGCCCTGCTCTCCGAGGGCATTGGCGATACCATTCGCGTGTCCCTCTCCGCGCCTCCCGTTGAAGAGGTCAAAGTAGGCTCCCAGATTCTTGAGTCCCTGAACCTGCGCCCCCGCAAACTTGATATTGTTTCCTGCCCCTCCTGTGGCCGTGCCCAGGTCAATGTATGGGAACTAGCCGAGAACGTCACCAAGGGCCTTGAAGGTATGAAAGTTCCCCTGCGCGTGGCCGTCATGGGGTGCATTGTCAACGGCCCCGGCGAAGCCCGTGAAGCCGACTTGGGTGTCGCCTCCGGTAACGGTAAGGGCCAGATCTTTGTTAAGGGTGAAGTCATCAAGACCGTTCCCGAAGACGAGATCGTTCAGACCCTGATTGAAGAGGCCAACCGTATCGCCCGCGAGATGGAAGACCGCGGCGAAATTGACCTGTCAGGCGAGCCGACCGTTTCAGTCTCCTAAAGCCTTCAGAAGAAACCCATCGTGTCTCTCTTTTCACGCTTCCAGCGCATCAGCGATGATGTCATAATCCGCCCCCTCACCCTCGATGACCGGGTAGAACTGGAAACCATGATTAGTTCAGACCCGGTGGGTTTTCTCTTTGCTGCTGAACACCTCCACCATTTTGGGTTACCTGCCCCGAGCGCATTGACCTCGCGCAAAACGCCCAGCGGCTTCATTGGTATTTTTGTGCCTCGAAATGCCAGCGGGAAAGAGAGCGGCTACAAGGGGGCACCACCCGCAGTAGGAGGTGGGTACGGTGGCATCGAGATGCCGCTTCCGGAACGCCTCAGAAACACCCTAGATACTCTGCTGGGCAAGACCAGCGACTGGGTGAGCCGATCGGCTGGGGCGCACTTTAGCGACCCGGCTGAGCGGAACCTGGCCCCCATGCCGGGACTGGCTGAGACACTTGCCCCGGGGGAGGGGCCTGAAGCGGAACCCAGAGATTGCCTAGTGGGCGCTTTCTGGCTTGGAGCTAACTGCGTTCCGCTTTCGCTACCGGAACCCTACTACGAGACGGTTGCCCACTATATTTGGCGGCACAACCGCAAAATTGCATCAATTTTCGGCCACCGCCAAGCAGTCTTGGGTATATGGGGGCACCTAGCTGGGCGCATGCCAACCCCCTTCGGCATCCGCGAAAGCCAGCCCTTGCTTGAGCTCCCCGTGGACGCTGACCTCACAGCGCTTGCTGAACAGTCGCTGGCTCGCCCGCGGCTGGGCGCTCCACCTATCATTGAGCCTGTGCGCTGGGCCCGCACCGATGACAGGCCCAGCCTGCTCAGAGCCTCTATCGCCATGTTCACCCAAGAAGTAGGCTATGACCCCATGACGCGGGACCCTTCCGGGTATGCCCACCGCATTGATGAACTCACCCGAACCGGTCGCACCGTGGTCGGTGTTAACTCCGAGAATATCGTTATTTTTAAGACGGATATCGGGTTGGCGCACGGTTCAATCTGCCAGCTTCAGGGCGTGTGGCTCCACCCCGCCTACAGGGGGCACCGTCTTGCCCCCACCTTGCTAGCTCAGGGCGCAGAGCTAATTCGCCGGCGTTTTCCCCAGCTTTCTCTCTACGTCAACGATTACAACAGTGCGGCCAGGGCTCTCTACCGGAGCACCGGCTGGCAGCAAACAGGCACTTTCTCTACTGTGCTTTTCTAAGGCGATCGCAGATCGATCCGTCAAGAACCGCCCCGGTAGCCTACCCTCTGTACAAAGCGGAGCTCGCTTCTGTGGAAGAGACCAACTGGGGGTAGCCGGTCACCATCGATGCCCGGCAGGTCCCCCGGTAGCAGAGATGTCTTAGCTTCACAAGAAGCGGTAAGCTGGTAGAGAGTATGCCCTGCCCTTAATCCTAGGGTAGGACCAGTCAGCGGGCGACGAGCCCGAAGCCTAGCGCAGCCTATAACTCTACGAGGTTGCCCTATGAGAGAAACGGAAGCAAGCCACCTTGGTACAGCGCCTGTCCCACCTTTTCCTACGCACTTTGCGTGAAGACCCTGTTGATGCTGAAGTCGCCAGCCACAAGCTACTGGTTCGTGCCGGCTATATCCGGCGCGCAGCCCCCGGCGTGTACACCTGGCTACCCCTGGGCCTGAAAGTCCTGGGAAAGATTGAGACCATTGTCCGTGAGGAAATGAACGCCATTGGTGCTCAGGAAGTCCACTTCCCGGCCCTGCTCCCGCGCGAGCCCTACCAAGCAACCAACCGCTGGGACGAATACGGGGATAACCTCTTCCGCCTCAAAGACCGCAAGGGGGCAGACATGCTGCTGGCCCCCACCCACGAAGAGATGTTCACCCTGCTGGTCAAAGACCTTTACAGCAGCTACAAGGATCTGCCGGTCTACCTCTACCAGATTCAGACCAAATACCGCGACGAGGCCCGCCCCCGCGCAGGCCTACTGCGTGGTCGTGAGTTCATTATGAAGGACTCCTACTCCTTTAACGTCGATGATCAGGGGCTTGACGAGGCCTACCAGGCTCATCGCGCAGCTTACATCCGAATCTTTGAGCGCCTGGGTCTTGAAATTGAGATCGTCCAGGCCCAGTCCGGCGCTATGGGCGGTTCGCGTTCTGAAGAGTTCTTGCACCCCACCCCGATTGGCGAAGATACCTTCGTGCGTTCTGAAGGCGGCTATGCTGCCAACGTTGAGGCAGTCACTACCGTTGCGCCTGAACCCGTTGATGCAAGCAATACCCCGGCTGCTAGCGTTCTCGATACCCCTGATTCACCGACCATTGAGATTCTTGTCCAACAGTCCAACGCACTGCACCCCCGCCCTGAGGGCCCCTGGACTGAGGCTGATACCCTCAAGAACGTTATCGTTGCCGTAACCCTGCCTGACGGTAGCCGTCAGCTAGTTGCTATCGGTCTACCCGGTGACCGTGCAGTTGATATGGGCCGCCTAGAGGCCAACGTGGGTGCTCTACTGGGCGTTGGTGGTGAGGTAGAGGTTGAGGCCGCCACTGAGGAGGACCTTAAGAAGTTTCCGCAGCTGGTTAAGGGCTACATCGGCCCCGGTCTGTCGCTAGATCATAAGTTCCTGGGCGTAGAATCTGCCACCGGTATTCCCTACTACCTTGACCCCCGCGTCGTTGAGGGCTCTGCCTGGATTACCGGCGCAAACGAAGACCAAAAGCACGTCTACAACCTGGTCGCTGGCCGCGACTTTGAGGCCGACGGCATCATCGAGGCCTGCGAGGTCCGCGAAGGCGACCCCGCCCCCGATGGCTCCGGTCCGCTGATTGCCGCTCGCGGTATTGAGATGGGGCACATCTTCGCTCTGGGCCGCAAGTACGCTGAAGCCCTGGGCCTGAAAGTGTTGGACCAGAACGGCAAGCTCCAGACCGTGACCATGGGCTCCTACGGTGTGGGTGTCACCCGCGCACTGGCAGCTATCGCCGAGGGCAACCACGATGACCGTGGCCTGATCTGGCCCCGCAACCTGGCACCTGCCGATGTGCACCTGGTGGTCACAGGTAAGGGCGCTGAGGTGCTTGAAGGCGCTGAGAAGCTAGTAGCTGAGCTTGAAGCTGCCGGCCTGGACATCATGTTTGATGACCGCCCCAAGGTATCACCCGGTGTTAAGTTCGGCGATGCTGAGCTCCTAGGTGTTCCCACCATCCTTGTGGTGGGCCGCGGCTTTGCCGATGGCAAGATTGAAATCAAGGACCGCCGGAGTGGGCAAGCCCGTGAAGTAGCTTTGGACGAAGCAGTTGCTGAAATCCTAGCTGAGGTCGGTCGCTAGAAGCCTATGAGGAATCTGCTGGGCGGGGTAAAGCAAACTTTGCCCCGCCCGCACTGTAAGTGCCCCGATGCCGGTGGGGTAGAGAGGACGCCGACCCGTGGATATCCTTGGTGCTCTGGGGCTTGATGGGCTGGGGCTTAACCCCCTGAGCATTTGCTTGCTTCTGGTAGCGGCCCTAGGCGCAGGCTGGGTTGATGCTCTAGTAGGCGGCGGTGGCATGATACAGCTGCCCGCCCTGCTTCTGGTGCCCGGCTTAAGCCCGGTCCAAGCGCTTGCTGTCAATAAGCTGGGGTCGGTTTTTGGTACCCTGACCAGTGCGGTGACCTATGTGCGAAGAACCCCCATTGATATTCGTACTACTGTGCCAGCTGCCTGCCTAGCTTTTGTGACCAGTATGGCCGGTGCGGTGCTTGCGACCGCTCTACCGCAGGAGTTCTTCAAACCTATTATTGTGGTGGCCCTTTTAGCGGTCCTGCTCTACACCGTTTTTAAGCCCTCCTTAGGCGGTTCAACAGAATTGAAATACCGGGGCCTTAAACACCTGATGGTGGGCCTGGGGGCCGGTGCGGCTATTGGTTTCTACGATGGGCTCTTAGGCCCGGGTACAGGTTCTTTTCTGATGGTCGTTCTGGTTGGTCTGATGGGGTATAGCTTCCTGCAAGCAAGTGCTCAAACAAAGATTATTAATGCGGCCACCAATCTAGGTGCCCTGGTGCTTTTTGCTGCGTCAGGTCAACAAGTGTGGGCGCTTGGTCTCATGCTGGGCATAGCAAATATGGTCGGCGGCTACCTGGGCGCGCGTACAGCTATGGCGCGCGGTAACAGCTTTATTCGCTTCATGATGGTGATTGTGGTCAGCGCACTGATACTGAAGCTTGGGGCAGATATTCTGGCTGGTCGCTAATCCAAGGTGTGGAGCGCTAGAGCTAGAGCAAGGACTTCGATGGAGTCTTCTGCGGTACTCACTGCGGGATCGGAAAAAACCTCCATAGAGAGGGCTGGCAGGGTTGCGGTCAGGTCACGGAGTTGGCTCTCTGCTTCTTCTGGGGCAACCGTGGGGTAGGAGGGCTGTATTGCTTCAAGGCGCTGGCTACAGATGAGGACGGGGGTCACTGTATCGCGTAGGGCGGCGCTCTGCTGGGCTAGAGCTCGGGCCTTTGCTGCTAGACCGGTGTAGCCCTTGTCTGCGCGGGCGGCGTAGACCTCAGAGGCATAGTTAATCCGGTAAAGCACCTCCTGCATCTGCTCAAGGGAAGATGACGGTTCCGGCGCTTCGCCCTGGGGGCTAGTGCAGGTGAAGTTCTCCAGCTCCTTGATCTTTTGGGCTAGGGCAGCCGGGTACTTATTGTCGGTTATTCCCTCGCTAAGAGCTGCACTCCATAAACGGGTGACAGCAGCCAGCGCGCGAGCTCTGTCTTCAAGGGAGTCTGTTTCAAGACCAAATTGCACAAGAGCGTCGGCGCTTGCTGTAAGTTGCTGGGGGAGCGGTTCAGCCTGCGAACTTTCAGCAAAATCACGTGCGGCGGGAGCTAGCTGCGCCAGGGAATCATCAAGGGCAGTAACCAAAATATCTTGGCCTTCGGCTTCAGCGGCCTCACGTAGCGTCTTTAGCTCAAGGGCAATAGTAATTTGGCCGGCTAGATCAGCTTTGATTCCTTCCTGCCGCTGTATGCCCTGCCAGCCCATAACCAGAAAAACAGCTAGCAGGCAGGCCAGCAAGGTAATGAGCGGGCGGAGAAAACGAGACATAGAGCGGGCCTTTCAAGAGGGGGAGTCTACCCACCATTGTGCCAAAAAAATTCTGGCTTCAGCTCACCCTGGTAGGCTTAGGGATTTAGAAGACCCAGATACGCTCGCAGAAAGGGAAGGATCATGGCAGGACCAAAAGCCGGTAAGAAAGAGGCTCCCAATGCGCGGGAACGTCGAGCAGCGGCCCGAGCCCAAGAAGGTATCACCCAAAGAGCCCCAGCAGAGAGCTTTGTAAGCCTTGAAAGCGTTCGTCCGGTAGTAACCGAAGTCGTTGAAGGTCAGTTCAAGCTGGTGCTGGAGAAACTGGCCCTCAGGGGTAAAGGAGCTAACCGCACCCTGGAAATCGTGCTTGACTACCCCGAAGATCGCACAGACGCCCTTTCCCTTGACACTATCGCTGAGGTTTCACAGGCTCTCTCCCAAGCGCTTGACTCAGCTGATGACGGCGAGGTTCCCTACCTGCTTGAAGTATCTTCACGGGGAGTGACCAGCCCGCTGACCGAAACCCGCCACTGGAAACGCTCCATTGACAGGCTCCTGGCAATCAGCCAGACCGACGGGGAAACCTACTTAGCCCGGCTCGACTTCGTCACCGAAGAAGGCCCCGTGGTGCGCCGCAAGAAAGAGACCAAAAAGGGTCAGCCCGAAAGCTACCGCGACGCGCAGACCCTACCCTGGGCCACAATTTCTTCCGCAAAAGTAGAAATTGAATTCAACCGTTAGCAAGTACTCGGTAGAATAAAAACAAAACGACCACCTCTCAACATATTGAGGCCGCACGGTACGCCGTGCGAACATACACCGAAAGCGGTGCCGGAGCCTATGAGCCCCGGCACCGTATTACACGGAAGGGCCCACCATGGACATTGATTTGAGCAACCTTCGCCTGCTCGAAAAAGAGCGCGATATCTCGATCGACCACCTGATCCCAATGATCGAAAGTGCCCTTCTTTTGGCTTACCAGAAGCAGATCGGCGCGATTCGCGGTTCACGAGCAGAGATTGACCGCTCCAGCGGCACCGTCACCATCTGGGCACCTGAGCTCGATGAAAACGACCAGATAATCGGTGAGTTTGACGATACTCCTAAAAACTTTGGCCGTATCGCGGCTTCTACCGCCCGCCAGGTCATTCAGCAGCGCCTGCGTGATGCACAGGACTCCGCCGTCCTGGGCGAATACAAGGACCGCGAAGGCCAGCTGATTTCCGGTGTCATCCAGCAGGGCCCCAACCCCCGGATGATTCACGTTGATTTGGGCACCCTCGAAGCCGTCCTCCCGACCGCTGAACAGGTTCCCGGTGAGCGCTACACCCACAACACCCGCCTGCGTGCCTATGTTCTCGAGGCCCGCCGCGGGCCTAAGGGCCCCTCCATTGTTCTGTCACGCTCGCACCCCAACCTTGTGCGCCGCCTCTTCGAGCACGAAGTGCCCGAAATTGCCGACGGATCAGTAGAGATTATGGCCATTGCCCGCGAAGCCGGGCACCGCACCAAGATCGCAGTTCGGGCAACTAAGCCCGGCATTAACCCTAAGGGATCCTGCATCGGTGAAATGGGTGCCCGCGTGCGCGCTGTCATGGGGGAGCTGAACAACGAGAAAATAGACATCGTTGACTACTCAGACTCACCCGAAGAGTTCATCGCAGCTGCCCTGTCACCCGCACGGGTTAGTGAGGTCACCGTGACCGAACGTAAGACTTTCTCTGCACGCGCCATCGTTCCCGATGACCAGCTCTCACTTGCTATCGGTAAGGAAGGGCAAAATGCTCGACTGGCCGCAAAACTGACCGGCTGGCGTATTGACATCATCTCGGCCTCCAAATATGAGGCAGCTATGGCAGCAGCTCAAGCAGCTGCTACCCCCGCCGAGGGAGACGGCTCGGACGAGAGCTAACTAACATAATTGCCGTTAGCCCCCGCAAGGGGGCTAAACTGGCTATAGAGGTCACAAGACCCAGTGCTTAATGCTGGTCTCGTAACAGCTAGCTAACCGGCCAGGCCCCAGGGCGTACAGCCGGGCGAACACATGAAGGGAGCAACCAAAGCTGCACACCCCCGTCCGCACCTGCATCGGCTGTCGAACCACCGCAGCACAAGCTGACCTCACACGAATTGCCCTCAGAGGCACCGCCCCACCCAGGGCAGTCTTTGATAGGGACAAAAGCCTCCCGGGGCGTGGAGCCTGGCTCCACCTGACCGAAGCATGTCTGACCAAAGCACTCAAAAAGGGTGCCTTTGCCAGAGCATTCAGAACCCGGGTGGATACCGCCGAACTGGTGATCAAAGCATAAGCCGACCTCACCGGTTCACGGCCCGTTTCTCGGGCTGGCGAACCATATAAGTCAACGGGTTTGACGACTTACCTTGTAAGAAAGCGAGTCAGAAAACTGATGGAAACCCAATGAGTGCCGCGCAATGAGTACTAACCTGTGCTCGCCAACCGGCAAAAAAATAGCTTTATATAAGCTCAAACCTCACACAAACTGAAGGTTCGCCCCTGTCCTGGTGCGAACCAGAACAGGAGAAAAGTGGCTAAGCCCCGCGTTCACGAGATCGCTAAAGAGCTCGGAATCCCCTCAAAAGAAGCCGTCGCAAAGCTTCAAGAACTTGGCGAATTCGTCAAGGGAGCATCATCAACTTTGGAAGCTCCGGTAGTTAAAAAACTACGCGCAGCTTTCCCTCAGGCAGCTGCTCAGGCAGAAGCCTCAGAAAAGAAGGCAGAGGCCAAGAAGCCTGCCGCTCCCGGCCCCAAGACCGAAGCAAAGACATCTGCACCCAAGCCTGCTGCCGCTGCACCCGCAGCTCCCAAGCCTGCCGCAACGCCCAAGTCAGCCGCAGCGCCAGTCGCCAAACCTCAGGCAGAAGCTGCCACACAGCCTGCTGCCGACAAGGCAGAAACCAGCAAACCTGCTGGCCCCCGCCCCGGCAACAACCCCTTCGCACCGACCCAGGGCATG
>NZ_JBLXXS010000019.1:0-36127 GCF_048513555.1 Rothia sp. P5766
CACGGATACGTCGATGGGGAGCATGTCGGCGTAGTCGGTTGCCAGGGTTAGCACAGTTTCTTGAGCAACCCAGTGGGCGGCATCGCGGCGGGCTTTCAGGCGGATAAGGGTGCCCACTTCGGGGGCCTGCTCCGGCGCTAGCTCGGTAACCTCAAAGGTGCCGTCGGCGTGGCCCAGCCAGCGGACCGGGGCCTGCCCAGCGGTGGCAGAACGTGAGGTGATATCAACCGTGTCAGCAATCAAGAAGCAGGCCAGTAAACCAATACCGAACTGGCCTAGGTACTCGGCTCGGCCTTCGTTAAAGACGTCGTCACGCTTGGATGTGCGCCCAATAGTTGCTAAAAATTCTTCGGCCTGTTCCGCGGTCAGCCCAATCCCGGTGTCGGTGATGGTGATACCTGTGCCCTCTTCCCAGGGTTCTAGAAGCACCCGGGCGGGGGCATCGGGGTCAGTCTCGCGGCGGGCGGTAATGGCATCGACACCGTTCTGGATTGCCTCGCGTAGGTAGACCTGTGGGCCTGAATAAAGGTTTTTGGAGAGCAGTTCAACCAGGCCGCCCAAATCCACTTTAAAGCGCTGTGACATGCTTTTATTCCCCTTCCGTTATGGGTGCAAAGGCGCCTTCTACTTCGGTCAGGAACTCCTGGGCCGAGCGGCTAGCTTCACGCAGGTAGAGGTCGATCTGCTCATCGGTGGCCCCGGCGGTGACGGGCAGGGTGAAGTCCGCTGGCAGGAGCGCGAAGTCCTGGCCGTCTTCACCCAGAATGGCCGGGTAAGCAGTGGGATAGGGGCGGTGCTGGTTCCATTGGTGGGCAAACATGCTCAGGTGGGGTAGGGAGCTGGTGGGTAAGGACTGCCGCCAGGTGGTACGTACCGTCAGCCGGTCAGGGGTGAGCAGGTAGAGCAGATAGCCGGCAGGGTAGTAGGTGATGGGGGTGCCGTCCGCTTCAAGCTCGTGGGGGATTTCAAGACGCCGCAGTGCTTGCCCCAGTCGAGTGCTTGTGAGCGGTGCAGGGGTAGCAGGTGCTGGCTGGACGCTATCAAAGAAGCCCAAGGGTGCTCTTTCTTTTTTGCTGGCGGGCGGTGAGGCTGATAGCCACAGGCCCGTTTATGTGGTCTGTAGGGGGGCGCTGGCACCTCTCTATCCTACAAGTTTTGGGGTCTATCTTTTAATGGTCTTGAGGATAGGTCCCAGACCTTGCCGGCTGGGGTAGCTCCAGCCCAGTATTTAGTGGGGCGGGTGCCGGGTTTCCGTCTGTGGTCTAGGCTAGAACTAGCTAAATCTACCTCAAGGAGCCCCGTGGCTGACACCGCACTTTCTGCCCTCGACCGGCAATCAGTTCGAAAGACCCTTACTTCCCCCAAGCTACTCAAAACCGAAGTCCTCGCCGGGCTTGTCGTTGCCCTAGCCCTCATCCCAGAAGCCATTGCTTTCTCTATCATTGCCGGGGTAGACCCCAGGCTAGGGCTTTTTGCCTCCTTCACCATGGCAGTCACAACTGCACTGCTCGGCGGGCGACCAGCCATGATTTCAGCAGCCACTGGCGCTATCGCACTGGTGATCGCCCCGCTGGTTGCCAGTCACGGCACCGACTACTTTATTGCCACCGTTATCCTGGCCGGATTTTTCCAGGTTCTTTTGGCTGTGGCGGGTATTGCTAAGCTCATGCGCTTTATTCCCCGGCAGGTCATGGTCGGTTTTGTGAACGCCCTGGCTATCCTCATCTTCATGTCTCAGGTTCCCGAACTTTTGGGTGTTCCCTGGGCGGTTTATCCTCTGGTTGCCCTGGGTCTTCTGCTGGTGTTCGGGCTTCCCCGCCTCACCCAGGCTGTCCCTGCGCCCCTGGTCGCTATCGTCCTCATTACCGCTATTACCGTAGTAGCTGGAATTAAGGTGCCTACTGTGGGCGATAAGGGCGAGATGCCACAAGCCCTGCCCACGCTCTTTATCCCCCAGGTTCCCCTCAACGTGGAAACTTTCAGCATCATGGCCCCCTACGCCCTGGCTATGGCTATCGTGGGTATCTTGGAGTCGCTGATGACAGCTAAGCTGGTGGACGATATTACCGATACCCCTTCCAACAAGACCCGCGAATCTTGGGCCCAAGGTGTAGCCAATATCGTCACGGGCTTGACCGGCGGTATGGGCGGCTGCGCCATGATTGGGCAGACCATGATCAACGTCAAGGCCTCGGGTGCCCGCACCCGTATTTCTACTTTCCTGGCCGGTGTTTTCTTGCTAGCGCTGGTGCTCCTGCTGGGTGATGTGGTGGCGCTGATCCCTATGGCCGCACTGGTAGCTGTCATGATTTTTGTGTCGATTGCGACCTTTGATTGGCACAGCATCACCCCGCGTACCCTGCGAATCATGCCCAAGAGTGAGCTGGTAGTCATGCTGGTGACGGTGGCTACCACAGTGGCTACCCACAACCTGGCAATCGGTGTGGTGCTGGGCGTGCTGACCGCTACGGTTCTCTTTGCGCGCAGGGTTTCTCACCTGGTGACGGTAGACCGGCAGGTGGCACCCCTGGACGGGGTGGAGGCCGTGACCTACCGGGTGGAAGGGGCGCTGTTTTTTGCCTCCTCGAATGACCTCTACTACCAGTTCCAGTACGCGCAGGACCCGCAGACCGTGGTCATTGATTTGAGTGGCTCCCACATTTGGGATGCCTCCACGGTAAGCGCCCTGGACAGTATTACAGCCAAGTATGAGCGACTGGGTAAAACCGTGCAGATTCAGGGTTTGAACCCTGCCAGCCAGGACTTCCAGGACCGGCTGAGCGGCCAGTTAGGAGCAGGTCACTAGGAAGTGGCATTTCCCCCAGCATGTTCCCGTACTCCTACCTGATTCTCAACCGGTGCCGTGCCAGCCAGCTGGATTGGGGGGGCTGGCGTTAAGGGTGCTGGGCCGGGCGCGGCACCGGGTATTTAGGTTGGGTGCTATTGACTTAGCCCGCAGCCCCCGCGAGTTCCGGTGCAGGGGCGTTCTTGCGGGCACGTTCTGCTTCCCTGCGGTCTTCCCGGCGGTGGCGAATCCAGATGCTAGCTGCGGTACCGCTAAGAGCCAGGATGAACCAGCCTGCCAGCCAGGCAAGGCCGGTAGAGATTCCAATTGAACCACCAGCAATGAGTGAGCGGAAGGCTTCCAGGGCGTGGGTGAGCGGTAGCCAGGGGTGCAGGGCCTGCAAGAAGCCCGGGGCTGTTTCAATCGGGTAGGTGCCGCCTGCTGCGCCAATCTGAATAACTGTCAGCATGAGCGAGATAAAGCGACCCGGTGCATCGAGCAGGGCAATGAGTGCCTGGTTGATAGCCAGGAAGGTGATGGAGGTCAGCACCGCAAAACCCATCAGGCCCCAGAAGTTAGCTGTCTTAATATCTACCAGGCTGTGAATGATGATAGTCATCACTGACCCCTGGACGATACCCATGAGGATAACCGGCACCATGGCTCCTCGGAGGGTTGCCAGGCCGGAATGTCCACGTCGAGCGAACTTAGCTGAGATAGCTGGGTACATCATGAAGTAAGCAATGGCACCTACCCATAGACCAAGAGTCATGAAATAGGGGGCTAGGCCGTGTCCGTAGGTGGAGACCTCGTTGATGCGGGTTTTGTCAATGGCTACGGGGTCGCTGGTCACTGCGCTCAGATCCTCAGCTTGCCCGTCAGTATAGCTAGGTACCTTGTCCACCGCGTCACTGAGCGAGGTGGAGAGGGTAGAACTTCCCTTCTTGAGTTCTCCGAGACCTTGTGAAAGCTGGCTGGCTCCGTCTACGGCCTTACCGGCCCCTGCATCAAGGTCAGCGGCCCCGTCGTTGAGCTGGTTGGCTCCCTGGTTGAGTGAGGACGTGCCTTGCGCCAGGGTGAAGGTGCCGTCTTTGAGCTGGTTGGCTCCCTGGTTGAGTGAGGATGTACCCTGCGCCAGGGTGAAGGTGCCGTCTTTGAGCTGGTTGGCTCCCTGGTTGAGTGAGGATGTACCCTGCGCCAGGGTGAAGGTGCCGTCTTTGAGCTGGTTGGCTCCCTGGTTGAGTGAGGACGTGCCTTGCGCCAGGGTGAAGGTGCCGTCTTTGAGCTGGTTGGCTCCCTGGTTGAGTGAGGACGTGCCTTGCGCCAGGGTGGATGCGCCAGCCTCTAAGGAGGAGGTGCCATCTGCCAAGCTGGTGGCTCCGGTAGCAAGTGATGAGGTCCCGTCATGGAGGTTATGGGCACCGGTAGCAAGTGATGAGGTGCCATCTGCCAGTGCGGCTGCCCCGTCATTAGCCTGGGATACTGCACCGGCTAGAGCTCCGAGATTTTTGCTGAGGGCTCCGACTGAGCTATCTAGCTCCTGGGCACCCTGTGAGAGAGCGCTGGCACCCTCTGCTAGGGTGGTGGCTCCGGTAGCGGTTTGGCTAGCTCCGGTTTTTAAGCTATTTGCTCCACCGGCTAGTTTGGTTAGCCCGCTGTTTTCATCGCCGACCAGTGCCTGGGTGCCCGCAGCTAGGGTGTTTGCCCCGGAATCCAGCGCCTTAGTTCCTGCTGAGAGTTTACCGGCCCCGGTGTTGAGCTCTTGGAGGGCAGCTCGCTTCTGTTCGTCTGTGAGCTTGTCCCAATTATCTAGTAGGGATTGGGTGCCCGTAGCTAGGGTGGTGGCTCCGGTGGTGAGCTCGTCGGTAGCGCCGGCTAGGTTGGTAGCTCCGGTGGCCAGGTCTTGTGCCCCGCCCAGGGCTTTATCTGCTCCTTGGGAGAGCGCTTCAGCCCCAGAGCTCACCTGATTAGTAGCTTCTTTGAGCTCTTGTGCCCCAGCAGCTAGGTTGGAGGCGCCTGTTGTAAGTGAACCGGTGGCATCGGTCAGGGCGGGAAGTTTTTCGGGTAGGGTGGCTACACTCTCGTTGAGTTGGGTCAGGCCCTTAGAGAGGCTAGAAGCCCCTGCCTTGACCTGGTCCGCACCGGTTGCCAGGGAAGATGCCCCACCATTGACCCGGTCTGCACCCTTGGCTAGGGATGATGCTCCCTCGTTAACCTGGCTGGTGCCCTGCGCCAGGGTGGATGCTCCTTGGTCAACCTTGCTGGTGCCGTTAGCTAGGGATGATGCGCCTTGGGAGAGGGATGATGCTCCTTGGTCAACCTTGCTGGTGCCCTGAGCTAGGGATGATGCGCCTTGGGAGAGGGATGATGCTCCTTGGTCAACCTTGCTGGTGCCCTGAGCTAGGGATGATGCGCCTTGGGAGAGGGATGATGCTCCTTGGTCAACCTTGCTGGCGCCGTTAGCTAGGGATGATGCGCCTTGGGAGAGGGATGATGCGCCTTGGTCAACCTTGCTGGCGCCCTGAGCTAGGGATGAGGTCCCGCTGGCTAGTGAGTCTGTTCCTGATTTTAGGTCGGTGAGCCCTACGACTAGCTCCTTACTGCCTTGGGCTGCTGAGCTTGAGCCGTCTGCCAGTTTTTGGGCACCGTCGGAAGCTTCCCCCAGGGAGTCGTGGATATTGGTGAAGCCCGCGTAAATCTTGCTCAAGTATTCTGTGGATACCTTATGGGCCAGTGCGTCGGTAACTGCTGTCCCAAGTGAGCTAGCGATATTGCCGGAGATGATGTTAGAGCCGTCGTTGGTGGCAATATCTAGTTTGGCTTTGCGGGCTGCATCTGAAGAGTTTTCGGACAGGGATGAGACGTTGGCTGAGAAGTCAGCTGGAATGGTCAAAACTGCCTGAACCCGACCGTTTTCGAGCTCGCTCCGTGCTTGGTCAGCATCCATGACTGACCAGTCAAAATTACTGGTGCTGTCCTTAGTAAGTAGTTCTTGGGTGAGGTCGTCACCGAGGGTCAGTTCTTGGCCTGTGCGTGTGGTGGCAGCCTTGTCCTGATTGACGATAGCGGCCGGTACGGCATCGATGGTACCGGTGGGGTCGTAGTTAGCCCAGGTGAGAATACCTGCGTAGATGGAAGGAATAATAATAACTGCCAGGAGTACCAGGTATTTCATGGGGCCTGATGTGCGCTTTAGGGCGGGGTGTTTGGTTCGTGTTGAAGGCACTGGGTTCACCTACTTTCTTTTTAAGGTTGGGGAGAGGGGAAAACTAAGGGGGGTTAGCTGGTAGCCGCTTGGATCATGGTGGACAGGCGCTGGCCCATGGCCTGGGCGGTGTTGGGGCCGGTGAAGTCTGTTCTGAGCCAGCGCACTGTTAACCAGGCGGCCCCGGCGGCGATAAACTGGGCGTAGTCACTGGTGAGAGGCCTATTTGTGGTCTTGGGTTGTTCGGTAGCAGAGCCTCGGAGCAGGAGTCTATGGGTCAGGAAGGTAACGAGCTCTTCGACCAGAGATGAGTTGCCGGAGGTGTCTAAGACATTGCGGAAGAAGACTGCATCTGCTTGGAGTGCGGTGAGCAGGCTGGTGCTAGCTGCGCTTGTGATGAGGGTGCTTGGGTCGGTGGGGTCTGCCTCGGGGAGCGAGTTGAGGGCGGTATCTAGCTTTTCCAGCGCGGCAGTGTGAATGAGCGTGTTGATGTCTGAGAAGTATTGGTAGAAGGTGGGGCGGCTGACTCCTGCGGCCTTGACCAGGTCGGTGATATTAAGGCTTGCTGGTTCTGGGGTGTTCAGGGCCTTGATGGTGGCCTCGACAAGGGCTGTGCGACTACGGGCGGGGCGGGGGGCTTGGGGCACGGGGTTCTCTCCACGGTATTTTTCTTACAGGTGGAAAGTTTACGCCTGTGAGGGAAATCAGCAAGGGGCTGGGGTGTGATATAGGACAGTTTCTGTGAGCCAGGGGTGCTCAAGACTGCAACCGCTACCTCAAATGCCCGCCCCTGAAGTCTTCCTTTTCGCTGGGTAGGTAGAGTACTGGCAAGCCTGTTTCTTGCCTGGCTCGTTAGCGCCCGCACGGGAATTCACGTTAGCCCTAGCCAGCTTGGCTGGTGCGCCTTTGAGTTTCAGCCAACAGGCTGGCCGGTTACCCGCTAGCGGAGACCCGGTAGATTAGAACTATGAGCACATTCACCCGCTACGCCCTCACCGCAACCACCACCCTTGTCGCAGGCGCTTGCGTCACTACCGCTCTCACCGGCTACCGGCAAGCCCGTAAACCTTTAGCTAAAGGGCTCAGCTTGGAGGGTCGGAGTCATCCCTCGGGTTACACCCAGCTTTTGGCTGACCTGACCTACCAGCAAGAGGGTACTACTGTTTCGGAGCAGTCCATCTTTGCCGCCCTTGAGGGCCTGATCGAGCGTGCCCAAGACTTCCTGGTCTTAGACCTCTTCCTCTTCAACTCTGACTACGACCGTACCCGTGGGCCAGAGGGTGGCTACCCGCGGCTTGCTGAGCGGGTGACTAGGGCCCTGGTTAACAAGCGGGCACAGGCACCTGAACTGCCTATCATTTTTATTACCGACCCCATTAATACTTTCTACGGTAGCTACTCCCTACCTCACCTGGAGCAGCTAGCTGATGCTGGGGTGCAGGTGGTGATGACCGATCTAGATGCTCTGGCTGACTCCAACCCGATCTACTCGGCTTTCTATCGCACCTTCCTGGCCCGTCTGCCCGAACTTCCTGCAGGGTTGCCTAACGTCCTGGCTCCTGGGCGTCCTAGGGTGAGCCCTAACGCCTATGCTCGTCTCTTCAATTTCAAAGCCAATCACCGCAAGCTGGCGCTTAGTGAGCGAGAGGCCCTTGTCAGCTCAGCTAATCCCCATGACGCTTCGGCCCCTAACTCTAACCTAGGTTTGCTGGTGACGGGCCCCGTTCTGGCCGATATTTTAGCCAGTGAACGCGCTATTTATACCCTCTCGGGTGGGCAGGGTGAGGTCTTTGACAGGTTCGAGCAGGTGCTCACCCAAGGCCTGCGCGACAGGAGCGGCCAAAGCTCAGAAGACCATGAGCCGGTGAGAGTTCAACTGGTCACCGAAGGAGCTATCCGGCGGGTAGCCTGCCAGATGGTGCGAGCAGTAGAGCCCGGTGGAGAGATTTGTCTGGGAATGTTTTATCTGGCTGAGAGATCAGTGGTGCGGGAGCTCAAAGCTGCCGCTCAGCGCGGAGTTCAGGTGCAGGCCCTGCTTGATCTGAACCTTGATGCTTTTGGGCGTAAGAAGACGGGGCTGCCGGCCCTGCCTGTAGCCCGCGAACTGCAAGGCGCTGGGGTGCAGGTGCGGTGGTATGCCACCAGTGGGGAGCAGTTTCACCCTAAGTACTTAGCGACCTACCGAAAGGGGGAGGGCGGCGGTATCTTCGAGCTGCTGGCTGGATCGGGTAATTTTACCCGCCGAAATATTTGTAATTACAACCTGGAGACTGACCTGAGGTTGGTGGCACCTATCGATGCCCATTTGGCTCAGGAGTTTACTGCCTATTGGTCACTGATGTGGAGGAATGAGCCGGTTGCTGGCAGGCCAGCTCTCTTGAGTCTGCCCTATGAAGGGCGTGAGGAGCCTGGGGCCTTGCGCTCTGCCTTGCACAAGCTGGTTTATCGCTTTCAGGAGGCTACCGGTCTGGGTACCTTCTAGAGACTTCTTAAGCTGAACTGCGTGGAATAAAAGAATTTTTGCGTTTGGTGGACGGCTGGGGCCTAGCAAGTGCACAACTACTTTAGGCAAGGAATGCCAAGATGGTGCAGTTGCTCAAGAAGAGCGCGACAAGAACACCAGCCACACCCAGTCCGGGTCATACCTGCATCTTCGCTGCGGGCCAACTGCCGGTGCAAGAGCTGAGAGTGAGTGGTGGGTAGATACCGGGTGGCTATTCCGAGGGTTAGACCAAGCAGAGAGTAAGCCCAAGGGCTATGGAGGCAGTTGCCCCAGAGAGGATGAGGCCAAAGAGGAGAGCCGGACCACCAGCGGAGAGGGTGGATTTGAGATTGACTGCCGTGCCCAGAGCGGCCATGGCTACTGCCAAAATAAAAGTGGTGAAGGTATTGAGTCCAGCCAGGAGCGGGCCAAGGGGCTGATCTAAGCCGCTCCAAGCCAGCACTGACCTGAGTACGATAGCCATGATAAACCCCACCACAAAGAGGGGCAGTAGGGGTGGTCTGTGACTCTTAGCCTGCGAGGTCTTCCTCTGGGCCTGCCTACTCTGGCCATAACCTACCATAGCCACAATAGGGGCCAAAAGAACTACCCGGCCCAGCTTGCTTACCGTAGCAATATCGGTCACCTCTGGGCTAATAAAGCCCCCCGCCGCTACTACCTGCCCCACCTCATGAATAGAAACGCCTAACCATACCCCAGCCTGCAGAGGTGTAAGGGGCAAAAAACCAACCAGGGCCGGTAAGGCAAACATAGTCAAAGTGCCGCAGAGGGTAATGACAGCCAAGGCCGTGAGGGCCGCGTTATCCACTGTTTCATCGTCTGGGTTTTGGGCTTTTGGGGGTAGGGCCGCCGAGATACTGGCAATTGCCGAAGCGCCACAGATTGCAGTGCCGGTGGTGGTCAGAAGGGCGGTAGTGGGGGCCAAAGCAAGGTAGCGCCTCAAGATGATAGCCACCAGGTAGGTCCCTGCAACTGTCAGAAGTATGGTCAGTAGGGCCCCGAACCCCAGTGAAAATACATCTGGCAGAGACAGACGAAGACCCAGGAGGACAACGCCCAGCCGTAACAGGCTCTTGGAGGCAAAGGTCAAGCCAGCCTGAGCAGTTTGGGGTAAGAGGCCCATATTGCGGGCAGCTATTCCCAGAACTATGGCCAGAAGTAGGGTGCTGACCAGCTTGAGACCGGGCATAAGGGTCAGAAGGTAGGCAACTAGGGCTAGGCCCACCGCTAGGACTAGCCCCGGTAGGAGCTTCGGGAGGGACGCTAGGCCAGCGCGAGGGGTGGCTCTGCGGTGGATTGTGGGGTCTGGCAAGCTCATGCTTTTAGTTTAGACTGCCTTGAGCCCTCTGAGTTGGCCTGCAGAATGAAATCCCTCCCCTTTTCCTTAGCTACTCTTGACACCCCTAGAACCTCAACCCTTTTATTCCGGGGAGTGCCCCGGTAAGGGCTAGGCGGTGGTAAGTTCCAGTAAACGGCGGTGGACAGTGGTGTCCCCGGTCAGCTCGGGGTGGAAGGAGATGCCCAGTAGTTTGCCCTCTTGGACGCCTACTATTTTCTTGCGGTAGGTGGCTAGGACTTCTACCTCGGGGCCTGTTCGTGTAATCGCAGGTGCACGGATAAAGGCTGCCCTCAGCGGGGTTTCTTGCTGGCACCAGGCAAGCTCAGCTTCCGCCGAATCGATCTGGGAGCCAAAAGCATTACGGGCAACGGTGACATCGAGCAGACCCAGGGTTTGCTGGTCAGCGGCTGTGCCCTCAAGGTCTTTGGCCAGAAGGATCAGCCCGGCGCAGGTGCCCAGGGTGGGCAGGCCAGCGCCGATAGCGTCAATGAGGGGTTGGCGTAGGCCAAAGATACGGGTGAGCCTGTCGATAGTGGTTGATTCCCCACCGGGTAGTACCAGGGCATCGCACCTTTGCAGTTCCTCCGGTTTTTTGACCAGCAGAGTGTTCACCCCCAGCGTCTCTAGGAGCTTGACGTGCTCGGCCACTCCGCCCTGGAGGGCCAGAACACCAACGGTTAAAGTCATGGATTCCCTTTCGCTACCCCGGCAAAGTAATAGATGCTAGGGGTGGGGCGTAGTTACCCCACCCCTTAGGCTTACCAGCCGCGTTCTGCCAGGCGGTGCGGTGCGGGCAGGTCGGCAACGTTGATGCCGACCATGGCTTCACCTAGGCCACGTGAGGCTGCGGTAACCTGCTCGGGGTCATTGTAAAAGGCGGTGGCTTTCACGATTGCCTTGGCGCGGGCTTCTGGTTTGCCGGATTTGAAGATGCCCGAACCCACAAAGACACCGTCTGCGCCTAGTTGCATCATCATGGCAGCATCGGCTGGGGTGGCAACGCCGCCTGCAGTAAAGAGGACTACGGGGAGCTTGCCGGTGCGGGCTACTTCAAGGACCAGCTCGTAGGGTGCGGCCAGTTCTTTGGCCTTGACGTAGAGCAAGTCGGGGGACGTGGCCTGCAGAGCCTGAAGCTCAGCGATCTGGGTCTTGATGGTGCGAATGTGTTTGGTGGCTTCGGAGACATCCCCTGTGCCTGCTTCACCCTTAGAGCGGATCATGGCTGCACCTTCGGTGATGCGGCGCAGCGCCTCGCCCAAGTTGGTGGCGCCACAGACAAAAGGAACCTTAAAGGTGTGTTTGTCAATGTGGTTGACGTAGTCGGCGGGGGAGAGCACCTCAGACTCGTCAATGTAATCGACCTTGAGGTGCTCTAGGATCTGGGCTTCGACGAAGTGCCCGATACGGGCTTTAGCCATGACGGGGATTGAGACAGCATCGATAATGCCCTCAATCATATCGGGGTCACTCATGCGGGCAACACCGCCCTGGGCGCGAATGTCGGCGGGCACGCGTTCAAGGGCCATGACGGCAACAGCGCCAGCATCTTCAGCGATTTTGGCCTGTTCGGGGGTGACAACGTCCATGATGACGCCGCCTTTGAGCATGTCGGCCAGGCCGCGCTTAACAAGGGGTGAGCCGGTGTGTGCGGTCTCGGTTCTTTTTTCAGTCATGGTGACCAGTCTGCGCCCAGATCTGGTCTAGGGAAAGGTCCAGACAAACACATTCTTTTTAGACCAGATAGTTTAAGGCCTGGGTTTACCCCAGGCCTGGATTTTCTGCCCCTCTCAAACTCCAGGCCAGGCACTTAGTCTCTGGGGGTGAGACTGGAGTGCCTGGCCTGGGCGGGGTTCCCTGTAAACCTGGAAACTTTTAAGCTTCGGGGCGGTAGAAGTACTGATCTGGTGATTTCATGCTTTCCTGGCCGTTAACGGTGGCGGTGTACTTATAACGGTACTTAACCCTCAAAGTGCTCCAGTCACGATCATCTTGGCCGGTTGCAACAAAGAGGTAGCTTGGGAAGGGTGTGGTGCCCTTCCTGGCTGCCAGACTTCCCTGGTAGTAGGAGGTGTAAGCGTATTCTGTAATACCTTGACGTGTGACCACGTTACCCTGGGTGTAGTCGCGGGTAGGGGTGGCCCAGCCATTGGACTCTACGCTAGTGAACTGCAGATTATCTTCTGGTAGCCAGTAGGTCACCGCTACGTTGGTGATGATATCTGTAGGAATGGTGAAGTAAACAGCTACGCTGTAAGGATTTCGCTCATCGAAGGTAGTCAGCCAGTAGCGCTTACTGCCGTCGTAGTTAGCGTCCTGATCTGAATTGTGGTAAGCGTGACCGTTACCGCTGACAGCGGGCTGCTTCTCGCGGGTAGAAGCGGCATAGGCCGGGATGCTGGCGGACGCTAGAACCATGGGTGCGGACCAGGCCAAGGCCCGGCGGCTAACATGAGGGGTGGGGGAGGACATCTTTACCTGCTTAGAGATATTTAGGATGATTTAGGGTATTTGGCCTATGCTATCAGCTCCTTCTGGTTCGGGTGATGGAGATAGACATCTCTCGGTGAGATGTTGGCAACAAATAATAAATTATTCTTTGCATCTGTAATGCCTAATAGGAGCCATATTTACAGATATAGCAAATAGGGCTGGGGGCTCAGAATCCTGCCGAGTTCGTATCCGCAGCCTGGGAATAAGGGCAGGCCCCTTAAGAGACCCCCAGCACCTCACTGGGCCCAGGGGGAAGGAGTCCAGGAAGTGTCATCTTCTGACCCTTTAGCACCTACTACCCAGGTTCGCTGAGCGGCTATCTCCTAGGGTTCCTATCTGCCGATACACTAGAGAAGGGAAGGGCAGAAGGGGGTTACGTGGCTCAATACTCAGGGGATAAATACCTCCCCCTTAGCCTGAGCAGGGGCGCAGGGCTCTCCTTACACACCCAGATTGCTGAGCAGATCCGCGCGCTAATTGTCTCTGGCCGTCTCAGGGCCGGTGACCACCTGCCATCTAGCAGGACGCTAGCTCACCAGTTAGAGGTTTCACGGGGCACAGTGGTCTTTGCCTATGAACAGCTGACCGGTGAGGGGTACCTGTCAAGTAATCGTGGCGGAACGCGGGTCTCACGCACACTACTGGCTCACTGGCCCCAAGATCCTGCTCAATCCTCCGGCGCCGGCCAAGAATACCTCATCCCAGGGCCAGCTAGCGTCCAAGTCCAGCAACCAGAAACAAGCCCCCCTCAGGGCAACTTTTTTGACCTGAGGCCCGGTCAACCCGATACCTCCCTGCTGGCCAGCGCCAGCTGGCGAGCGGCCTGGCGAACCGCCGTGGCAGCCCCTCTGAGCAGCCACCCCCCGGCTGGGTCGCTAGCCCTACGCTCAGAGTTGGCAGAGCACCTGAGGCTCATACGGGCCACCTACAGGGACCCAGAGGAGCTACTGATCACCGCTGGTGCCAGGGAGGGTTTTCGCCTGCTTCTTACGGCTCTGCGTGCTCGGCAGCGTAAGCGCCCCTTGAGGGTAGCAGTGGAAAATCCCGGTTACCCTAACTTGCGTAAAATCCCCCAAACCTTTGGGCACCAGATCATCCCTATACCGGTTGATTCCTGCGGTCTGATTCCGGACTGCTTACCTGTCGGTAAAGATCGCCCGGATCTAGTCTTGCTGGCACCTAACCACCAGTACCCCTTGGGCACCTCCATGCCGGTGAGTCGTCGCCTGGATTTACTTGCCTGGTCTGCGGAGCAGCAAGTGCTCCTCGTGGAGGACGATTATGACTCCGAACTGCGCTACCGAGGTGACCCTCTGCCCACCCTGGCCGCTCTTGACCGTTCCCCCCTGCTATCTTCCCAACTAGTTTCTGGTAGGCAGAGCCAGCAGGGTCGAGTCCTTACCCTAGGTTCCTTTTCTAAGCTGCTAGCTCCCGGTCTTAAGCTGGGTTACCTTCTCGCACCCCCGCAGCTAGCTCAAGAATTACTGGATCTTCGGGATACTCTGGGTAACCCCGTGCCCTGCCTGGTTCAAGATGCTCTAGCTCATTTTCTGGCCCGGGGCGGGCTGCGAAGCCATACTGCCCGGATGAGTAGGGTCTACCGACGGAGGCGGGAGCTTGTTCGTGAGGCTCTGGGGCAGATTCCCGGAGTGAAGTTGGTTCTGATGGAAGGTGGTTTGCACGCCATGCTGATCCTGCCGGGGCAGGGAGGGCTCACTGAGACCTGTGCCTTGGAGCGAGCCCGTGAGGTGGGGGTAGTTCTGGCCCCTCTGAGCGACTACTGGTCCCAGGAAAGTGAGCTGTCCCCTGGCTCTCCCCTGGGGTTAGAGCACTCGCAAGGGCTAGTTTTAGGGTTTGGTGCCCTTAAGGACCAGGACCTTGCTCTTGCTCTAGAGCGCCTGCGTTTTATCTTGATGCGCCCTTCAGTCTAAGAGAGCCTGTTGATGTCTTCAGAGATTTACCCTGGCCTGTCGGCCCTTCTGCTCAGTCCCAGAGAGCTACTCATCCCCTGGGTGGGAATATCTTCGTAGCTAAGCCTGTGCTATCTTCCAGGCCACAGGGTCGAGGGAGGGCGGTAGACTAAGAGGGTGATTGAGGAACCTAAGAACAAATCTGAGCTCCACCCCACCGACCGGCTACTGGCCGGGGCACTTGCAAGCCCTACCCTGGTTCAGGCCCTGGTCTTCCTGGTCTTTGGGCTGGTTACCGTTTTTTGGCAGGCCCCGACCCTGACGGTCATTACTATAATGCTGGCGCTCTACCTGCTGGGCTATGCGGGAGCCTCCTACCTGACGGCGCGTGCGCTTGCTCCTGCCGGGGACAGGGTTTCTGCCCAGGGGTTTACTTCAATAGCCTTAGTTCAAGCCGCCGGTGGCGCTCTGATGCTTCTGGCGCCGCGCGGGGAGTTCTGGCTCACCCTCATAGGGGCCCTGGTTCTTGGCCTGACCGGTGTTCTTAAAGTTCTAGCCGGTATGCGCTCTCAAGAGTGGAACCCTGCCGCCCGTGACTGGCAGCTGGAAGGCCTGATCATCACTCTGTCTGCGGCCGCCCTACCGGTGGTCTCAGAGATCGGAGACAAGGCCATTATGGGAACCGCCGGTGGCGGTGCCCTGCTAGCAGGTGTTTTTGTGCTGATCGGGGCGCTTACTCTGCGCGCTCAGGCAAACAAACCCCAGGAGCCCTAGCAGGGCTACCTGTGACCCTAGCGGTGGCGGGGCGCATAAAACCCTTGGCCACCCCGTAGACTGGTGGGACTACCAATTCAGGAGGAAGAAGTCTGTGGCTCAGAAGAGTGAACCAACCCGGTCAGGGTTTAAGGCGCAGGTGACCGGCCCGCTCATTATCGCGGCGGTACTAGCAGCTGTTGCCTTTGCCTGCACCTTTATTTTTGCTACCGGCGGTACGGCCAACCGGCCTCAGTTCGTTTTGGCGCTGACCATCGGCGGTGCTGTTTTTGTGGTCACCCTGGTCATGTGCGCCACCCTTATCTTGGTGGAAAAACCCAATGACCCCTCCTTGGGCCAAGGTACCGGTGTTAACCGTTCCTCCGCCAAGCTCTACGCCGAGGCACGCGCCCGCCGTGAAGCCGAAGCCAAACGCCGAGAAGCTGAGGAAAAAGAACGCCTGGCCCAGCGTATCGACGAGGCCAACAAAAAGAACTAGCCCTACCTGCCGGTCAGAGGCAGATAGGGCCAGTCGCTAGTGGAAGGCACTAAGTGCATATTTTCAGCTGGCGCTAGATCCTAGGATTCCTGAGCGGCAGAACCTAGATCGTGGGCTACCTTACGGCTGGTGCGGTAGGCGGTTTCAATGGCTCCGTCTACTACCACACCTCGCCAGCCGCGAGCATAGTCGGACCCAGCAAAGTAGATGCGGCCCATATCCTGTTCGAAATGGTGCCAGCCATCGGTAAATTGCCCCTTCTTCAAGGTGGCCCAGGCTTGTCCGCTCCAGGGGTCATCGACCCAGTCATGACCAGTGCAGTCGATAGCTTCAAGGTCGGGGCGCCACTGGTTGAGGATTTCTTGGGCATCCTCAAGGCTGTTGAGGTCTACCTGGCTGTGATCGGAGCCAAAACCTACGCAAATGGTGGTGCCGTCGTCCAGAAAGAACTCGCTGCGGAAGACATTAATCTTTGCGGGGCTAGGGGCGTAGCCCAAAATCTTATGATGGCCCTTGATTTTAATCCAAATCTTGCAACCGGTGGAGTTCCACTTCTGCTGGATCAGAGAAGGAATTTTACCCGGTAGCTCAGGTGAAAAAGTCAGGTTGCCTAGCGCCCCCAGCGGGACGGTAACTACGACGGCATCCGCCTCGACCAGCCGGCCATCTTCTAGGGTTAAGCGCACCTGCTGGTCGCTATGCTCCACCTTTTTGACCGGGGTCTCTAAATGGATAGGGCAGGTGAGGTCTTGAGCAATAGCCTGGTAGATACCTTGCATACCATTGGTCAGTTTAAAACGGAGGGTCTGTTCATCCATGAGCGAGAGACGGTGGTCGCTCAGAGCCGCCCACTGCTTAGCCATCAGTGATGACCCCTGGTGGGGGTTGCCGATGTAACCAGCAGACCAGTAGGCGTTACACAGATCCTTCTCTTCCTGGCTGAAATCTCCCTCTTCGAGAGGGTCAAGAACACTGTCTTGATCCGCCTTGAGGAAGGCTTCTTGCAACTGCTCTGAGGCCTTTGAATCGGGCCTCAGGATGGCCAGGGGGTCTTGGGGGTTGGGGAAGAAGTCACGAGAACCTTCAAAGATTTTTGCCTGTGGCCTAGCAAGGCGGGCATCCATCTGACTTTCAGTACCTGAAATGACCTGCCCTTGGCTGACCCAGTAGGCATCGCAGTCTGAGGGGCTGGGGTAGATGGTCTGCTGGTAGCGGGTAATCTCAGCCCAAATATGGGGTTGCATCCAGTGGACCCAGGTGGCACCTAGTTCCAGGTCTTGACCCATGCGGTTTTCCGTCCAGGCTCTGCCCCCGATGCGGTTCCGGGCTTCAAAAACTTCTACCTGGTAGCCCAGGGTTTGAAGTTCTCGGGCGGTCACTAGGCCGGCGAAGCCAGCTCCAATTACTGCTACTTTTTGTGTGGTCATGGTGGGGACCTTCTTTCTGTGGTACCTCAGTAGCCTGAGCCTCATGAGGGCTGGCTACCGGGGTCTGTTGATTCCTGATGGTCAAGGTGGCGGATGGCCTGGTAGACATCGGGCCTGCGGTGTTTGAGGTAGTGGCCCCAGGCCAAACCCAGTACCCCGGAGCCCATGATGACTGCTGGCATGACATAGACCAGGGGGGAGCCGTCTTGGGAGCCGATCATGATGTCAAAGTTCCAGAGAATGAGGAAGGCAACTACCGCAAGGGCCAGCGCCGAGACTCCGGGGGCTATGAGGCGCACCCAGAGGGAATGGTCGGCTGGATTGCGGGCGAACCAGCAGATGACTGCTACTGAGGTGATGGTCAGTAGAAAGACCAGCCCAAAGGCTGCCGCGTTGGTGAACCAGGTAAAGAGGGTCAGTACCGGGTAGAGCTCCCCGTGCTCAGAGTTTTGGCCCAGGACGGCAAAGATCAGCAGGACCAGTAGGGCTAGGACGGTCTGTAGAGCTGACCCGTAGAGGGGGGAACCTGATGTGCTCGCCCGCCCTAGTAGGCCTGGCAGCACGCGTGACCTGCCCAGGGAGAAGAAATAGCGGGCAGCAGCATTATGGAAGGCCAGCAGGGCGGCAAAAAGACTGGTGATGAAGAGAGCGTTAGCGGTGTGTGCCAGGGCGGGTGAGCGTTCAGCCAGCCAGACAAAAACCAGATCTGGCCCGTATTCCTGAGCCTGAGCGATGATGGCGCTTGGCCCTACTCCCATGGCAAAAGCCCATGCCGTGCCAGCGTAGAAGAGGGCAATGAGGGTCACTGCAATGTAGGTTGCTCTAGCAACAGTTCGTTTGCGGTCTTTGACCTCTTCTGAATAGATAGCACCGGATTCAAAGCCCATAAAAGCGGCAATGCTAAAGGCTAAGAGAACTCCGATGCCGGTGGTGAAAAAATCCTGTGGCTCGATGGTCTGGCTAGAGATCCCCTCGGGTGGCTCTGTGAGGGCGAGGGCGCTGACGATGATAACTACCAGGAACTCGAGGGCTACCAATAGTCCCAGGATTTTTGCTGACAGGTCAATGCTGGCAACTCCGAGCAAACCTACACATACCCAGCCCAGCAGGGCCGCGACCCACCAGGAGATGTGGATGCCAAAGAGGGTGCTGAGAAAGGCGGCCAGGGAGAAGCCAAAGAGCCCGTAGAGGCCGCACTGCATGAGGTTATAGGAGACCAGCGCCAAGATGGCAGCGGCGATTCCCTGGCGGTTACCCAGCCCTTCGGTGATGTAGGCGTAGAAGGCCCCCGCATTGGAAATAGAGCGGCTCATGGCCACGTAGCCTACGGTGAAGAGCAAGATGATGAGCCCGATGGCTAGATAGCCCAGGGGCACACCCAGAATACCTGCAACAGCAAAGTTGGTGGGGACTCCACCGGCTAGCACGGTCAGTGGTGCCGAGGCCGCAATAATCATGAAGACCAGGGCCGTGGTTCCTATGCCCGGTCGGGTCTGCTGAAGGTTCTGGGGCACTGGGGGCCTCCCATCTGTGAGTAGTCTTACTGGAAGACTCCGTTGAAGTAGTCGCTGATGCCCTGCAGGTCATTGAGGGGTAGCACTGCGGCCACATACTGGTCGGGGCGCACGATGATGACAGCACCATCGCGGCTAATAGCGCGTTGCTCAAAGATATCTTCTTCTGGCAGGCGACAGTAGATGTTCTCCCAGTACTCCACCTGGTGCTGGCCAACTAGCGGGCGGAAGGCTGCTGGTACATCGGTGACCTCAAACTCGGTGTGGACCTGTTGGTAAATCACCAGGGGCTCAATGAGCGCGTCAAAGTCTTGGCCCTGGGCCCGGAACTTCACGAAAGGTGATTGGGGGTCCGAAACGAGGAAGTCGCTCAGGGTTCGTACCGCAGAATCTTCTGCGGCGGGGTGGGCTGCATCTGCAAAGACGTAGAGCCGGTAACGACCGTCGGCAGTGGCCTCGTGGCCCAGGTGCCGGGGGTAGGAATTCTCCCGCCGATTGACCCGGGCCGAGCGGAAACGCTTACCCACCGGGAAGCCTTCAGCCAGGTGCTGGTGCTCGGTGCCACCGGTCAGTAAAGAGGGCTTATAGCAGGTCATAAAGCCGGCCGGGAACTCGGCTGTCTTGACGTAGAACTCTTCGAGGTATTCGGGGCTGGGGAGGTCTTCGGGTTTGGTGGCCATGAGGGTTGACCACTCTTTGTCAAAGTTGATCAGGTCCTGGGCTACTTCCTGGCGTTCTTCCGAGTAGGTTTCGAGCAGGGCTTGGGGGGCCCGGCCGCTGAGGACATGCCCCAGCTTCCAGGCGATGTTAAAGCCATCTTGCATGGAGACGTTCATGCCCTGGCCTGCTTTGGCGGAGTGGGTGTGGCAGGCATCGCCGGTGATGAAAACCCGCGGGTGGGTTTCTTCTGTGCTGCGGTCATCGAAGTGATCTGTCAGCCGGTGGCCTACTTCGTAGACCGAGTGCCAGGCAACCTCTTTAACGTCGATGCTATAGGGGTGGTAGATGGCGTTGGCACGGTCAATGATCTCTTCGATGGGGGTGGAACGTACAGCGTGGTTATCATCTGCTGGGACTTCGCCAAGGTCTACATAGACCCGGGCCAGGTGCCCACCCTCTCGGGGGATATGCAGAATAGATCCCTGGGCTGAGCTGATAGCGCACTTCATGCGCCAATCGGGAAAGTCAGTATTGACGATGACGTCCATGACGCCCCAGGCGTGGTTGGCGGCGTCCCCGGTCAGCTTGCGGCCGATGGCCTTGCGCACAGCTGAGCGGGCTCCATCGCAGCCGATGATGTATTTGGTGCGCACGCTAAACTCCTGCCCCTGCTGGGGGCCAGCGCTGTGGCACAGGCGGACTTCTAGGGGGTATTCCTGGCTTTCGTCGGTGCTCAGCCCCAGAAATTCAATGCCGTAGTCGGGGGTGATTCTGCCGGGGGAGTTGCGGGCGTATTCTGCGAAGTAGTCCAGCACCCTGGCCTGATTAACGATTAGGTGGGGGAATTCGCTGATGTCGTGGGGGTCATCGACGGGGCGGGCACCGCGAATAATGTTTTGGGGGTTTTGGGGGTCCGGCTTCCAGAAGCTCATTTCGGTGATGTGGTAGGCCTCCCGGATGACCTCTTCGGCAAAACGGAAGGCCTGGAAGGTTTCGACCGAGCGGGCCTGGATGCCGTCGGCTTGCCCGAGTTCTAGGCGGCCTTCACGGCGTTCGATGATGCGGGTATTGACGGTGGGGAATTGGGAGAGTTGGGCTGCGGCAATCATGCCGGCAGGGCCTGAGCCGACGATGAGCACATCCATTGTTTCTGGCAGGTCGCTGGGGCGGTCGATGCCGTAGCCAGCAGCTTCTTGGATGCGCGGATCGCGGGAAATATAACCGTTGTGGTGGAAGTGCATACTGCTCCTTACGGTGTGTTGGGGTACGTCCTTGTACGCCTTAGTTTGGGTGTGTTGGAAGACCCAAGCCCCCAGGGGTGTGATGTCGGTAACTAATTTGAATCATATACGATACCAGACCGGGCAACAAGGGATAGGTGCTCTTTTTGCTGAGGGAGTGCTGGCCCAGGCCCGAGGGAGCTGCCCTTACTGGCTGTGCTGGCCTACCCTGATCCAGGAACGGCCTTCTAGGCTCTGGTGACTAAACTTTTACAGGGCCTTTCTAAGGGCCTATTCCGTGGGGTGTAGGCCAGAAAGTTTCTTTTTGATGAGTTCAAGGAGGGCCTGGGGGCTCTTGTTGCAGCCCTGGAGTTCCTGGGAGGTAACTAAAATACGGGACTCTTCCCCGCAGATGTAGGCGATAGCGGGTGCCTGCTCATCTGGGATCAGGGTTTTGAGCTGGGGGGTACCTTGGTTGAGGTGCAGGGTTCTCAGGGGCAGTGGTAGGGTCTGGCAGGCTTCTTTCCACTCTTTCTTGCCCAGGGGATTGTAGCCGTGGGTGATGTCGCAGAGGGCGCAACCTTGGCGCCCGCTGACTTTCCTCAGGATGTAGGATAATTCTCCTTTGATTCCAGCATCGGCTGCATAGACTCCGATGAGGTATGGCTCCTTCATCATTTTTCCTTTCAAGAACAGAAGCGCCGAGGCTTTTGCTTTGTTGTGTGGAGGGGACTAGCTTGCCTGCTTGAAGGCTAGCTACCCTCCCCCTTGTTGTGACGCTGATTACTTGCTAATGTGTGAAAATAATATACGATTTTCGGTGAAATACCAGAGCTCGAGGAGGAGACTCTATGGCAGATCAGCCCACACCCCTACCCGCAGCCCCCGGCAAGATCATCGCTGTGCACCTTGCCTACGAATCCCGAGCCGCCCAGCGAGGCCGCCGGCCCTCCACCCCCTCCTACTTCTTCAAACCCACCAGCTCCCTGACCGGATCAGGTGAAGTAGCCCGCCCCCAAGGCACCGACTTACTGGCTTTCGAGGGCGAAATCGCCCTGATTGTAGGAAAGGAAGCCCGCTGGGTCAGCCAGAGCCAGGCCTGGGACCACATCTCCCATATCACCGCAGCTAACGACCTAGGAATCTACGACTACCGGGCCGCCGATAAGGGCTCCAACGTGCGCTCCAAAGGCCGTGACGGTTACACACCGATAGGGCCTAACTACATTGATGCTTCTACCGTCCAACCTGACCAGCTGCGTGTGCGCACCTGGGTCAACGGCCAACTCCGCCAGGAAAGCGGAACCACCGACCAAGACCTAATCTTCCCCCTGGCCCAGTTCGTGGCAGACCTATCCCAGCATATGACCCTAGAGCCCGGCGACATTATTCTCACCGGCACCCCGGCAGGTTCCTCGGTGCTGGTTCCCGGCGACCTAGTCGAGGTGGAGGTAGATGCCCCCACTGCCCCCGGTTCCCCCACCAGCGGCAAGCTCTCCACCCGCGTTATCGAAGGGGAGGGGAACTTTGACCCGGATCTGGGCAACCTGCCTGCCACCACCGAAACCCAGGTTGAAGAAGCCTGGGGCTCCCGCCAGGAAGCAGGCCTACCAGAGAAGCCGGCCCTCAGCCAGGAAACCCGCGCCCTGCTCCAGGAGCTACCCACCGCTGGCCTCTCGGCCCAGCTCCGAGCCCGCGGCCTCAACAACGTTGTGATTGAAGGGGTCTACCCCCAGACCCCCGGAACCAAGCTGGTAGGTACCGCCAAAACCCTGCGCTTTGTCCCTAACCGTGAGGACCTCTTCAAGAGCCACGGTGGCGGCTACAACGCTCAGAAACGCTGTTTTGACAGTGTCCAAGCCGGGGAAGTCATCGTCATTGAGGCACGGGGAAGCTCCCAGTCAGGCACCCTGGGCGACATCCTAGCCCTGCGGGCCCAGCACCGGGGAGCTGCCGGTGTTGTGACAGACGGCGGTGTACGCGACTACGCAGAAGTCCAAAGGATCGGCCTGCCCGTCTTTAGCCAGGGCCCCCACCCGGCTGTCCTGGGCCGCCGCCACGTCCCTTGGGAATCAGATGTTGCCATAGCCTGCGGAAACGCCACCGTCTTACCGGGAGACGTCATCGTAGGTGATGATGACGGGGTTATCGTGATCCCCCTAGATCTGGTCGATGAGGTAGCCGCCGCCGCCCAGGCTAAGGAAGAAGAAGACGCCTGGGTAGCCCAGCGCGTAGCCCAAGGCAACCCCGTGGATGGGCTCTTCCCGCCCACCGGACAGTGGAAGGAAGCCTACCAGGCCTTCGTCCAGTCCCAGCAGGGAAGCGAATAGCCCTGTGAGCCACCAGAGAAGAGCTAGGCTGTCCAAAGCGGAGAGCGCCTACCAATGGATCCGAGAGAAAATAGTCGGCCAAGAGTTCGCCCCGGGCCACAGGCTCACCCTCTCGAGTCTGGCCGCTGAATTAGAGATGTCAGTGGTCCCGGTGCGTGAAGCTATCCGCCGCCTTGAAGCCGAAGGCCTAGCCACCTTCGAGCGGAACGTAGGTGCCCGGGTTGCCATGGTTGACCAGTCCGCCTACACCCACAGTATGCAGGTGCTGGGCCTCTTAGAGGGGCGGGCTACAGCCCACTCAGCACCCCACCTGAGTGCCCAGAAACTCGAACAGGCACGGGAACTGAACACCCAGATGGAGGCCCTTCTTGAAGACTTTGACCCCAAAGCCTTTACCGAACTCAACTACCGCTTCCACCAGATCCTTTGCTCAGCCTGCCCCAACGACAGGCTCCTCGAGCTAGTTGCCATTGAGTGGGACCGCCTCAGCCATCTGAGAGAATCAACCTTCTCTTTTGTACCCGCTAGAGCCCAGGAGTCTGTCAGCGAGCACAATCGCATGCTGAGCCTCATCGAATCCGGGGCCAAGGAACAAGAGATTGAGGCCGTTGCCCGCCAGCACCGTCAAGCGACCCTCTCCAGCTACCTCAAGAGCACCCACTAAAAATTTTTCATTCTTCAGATTCAACACCACCAAGGAGTTAGCCCGTGAGCACACCCAACACCACCCTCCCCGCAGGTCTACCCGACCGAATCCAGCACTACATCAACGGTCAGTTCGTTGACTCCCTAGACGGCGAAACCTTCGACGTACTCAACCCCGTGACCAACCAGCCCTATATCCAGGCCGCCAGCGGTAAGAAAGAGGACATCGAGGCCGCCGTAGCTGCCGCCCGCCAAGCCTTCACCAGCGGCCCCTGGCCCACCATGCTGCCACGCGAGCGCGCCCGGGTGCTCATGAAAATCGCTGACATTGTGGAATCCCGTGAAGAAACCCTAGCCCAGATGGAGTCCTTCGACTCCGGCCTACCCATCACCCAGGCCAAGGGCCAGGCTCGCCGTGCCGCCGAGAACTTCCGCTTCTTCGCCGACCTGATCGTGGCCCAAACCGACGACTCCTTCAAAGTACCGGGCCGCCAGATCAACTACGTCAACCGCAAGCCCATCGGGGTCGCCGGCCTGATCACCCCCTGGAACACCCCCTTCATGCTGGAATCCTGGAAGCTAGCCCCCGCCCTGGCCACCGGTAACTGCGTGGTCCTCAAACCCGCCGAATTTACCCCCCTCTCAGCCTCCCTCTGGGCAGGAATCTTTGAGGAAGCCGGCCTGCCGGCAGGTGTCTTCAACCTGGTCAACGGCTTCGGTGAAAGCGCCGGAGACGCCCTGGTTAAACACCCGGACGTTCCCCTGATCTCATTCACCGGCGAATCCAAGACCGGCCAGATCATCTTCGCCAATGCCGCCCCCTACCTCAAGGGCCTGTCTATGGAGCTGGGCGGTAAGTCACCGGCCGTTGTCTTTGAGGACGCTGACCTAGAGACCGCCATTAACGCCACCATCTTCGGGGTTTTCTCCCTCAACGGCGAGCGCTGCACCGCAGGCTCCCGCATCCTGGTCCAGCGCAGTATCTACCATGAGTTCGTGGAACGCTACGCCGCCCAGGCCAAGCGCGTCAAAGTAGGCCTACCCTCAGATCCGGCCACCGAAGTCGGTGCCCTGGTCCACCCCGAACACTACGAGAAGGTCATGTCCTACATCGAGATCGGCAAGAGTGAAGGCCGCCTGGTCGCCGGTGGCTCCCGCCCCGGAGGGTTTGATCAAGGCAACTTTGTGGAGCCTACCGTCTTTGCCGACGTAGCCCCCGATGCCCGCATCTTCCAAGAAGAAATCTTCGGCCCCGTCGTTGCCATCACCCCCTTCGACACTGATGAAGAAGCCCTAGAGCTGGCTAACAATACCAAGTACGGCCTGGCCGCTTACATCTGGACCTCCAACCTACAGCGGGCCCACAACTTCTCCCAGGCAGTAGAGGCAGGCATGGTCTGGCTCAACTCCAACAACGTCCGCGACCTACGCACCCCCTTCGGCGGTGTTAAGGCCTCCGGCCTGGGCCATGAGGGTGGCTACCGCTCCATCGACTTCTACACCGACCAGCAGGCCGTACACATCAACCTGGGCGAGGTCCACAACCCCGTCTTCGGTAAAGCCAACTAAGCCAGTTAGCACCGGTGCCCGGTAGCCTGGCGAGGATGCCAAGCCACCGGGCCTAAGAAAAGAAAGCATAACCATGTCACCCAATTTTGTTGATTACCCCGTTATTACACCCGATGAGAACGCCCCCGATATCGTCCGCTGCGCCTCCATGGAGCTGGTGGTCACCGACCTAGAACGCTCCCGCGACTTCTACGTCGATGTCCTGGGCCTTGTCGTCACCGAAGAGGACGAGAACACCATCTACCTGCGCTCTCTAGAAGAGTTCATCCACCACAACCTGATCCTGCGCAAGGGAGAAACCCCGGCTGTTGCCGCTTTCTCCTACCGGGTCCGCACCCCAGAGGACCTGGATAAGGCCGAAAAGTTCTATGAATCCCGCTGCTGTGAGGTCCGCAGGAAGAAAGAAGGCTTCGTCAAAGGCCTGGGCGATTCCGTACGCGTCCTTGACCCCCTGGGCTTCCCCTACGAGTTCTTCTACGATGTGGAACACGTCGAGCGCCTGGCCTGGCGTTACGAACTGCACACCCCCGGTGCCCTCGTCCGCCTGGACCACTTCAACCAGGTCACCCCGGACGTGCCCCGGGCTATCTCCTACATGGAAGATCTAGGTTTCCGCGTCACCGAAGACATTCAGGACCAGGCCG
Source organism: Rothia sp. P5766 (assembly GCF_048513555.1). Classification (NCBI taxonomy): domain Bacteria; kingdom Bacillati; phylum Actinomycetota; class Actinomycetes; order Micrococcales; family Micrococcaceae; genus Rothia; species Rothia sp. P5766. The sequence continues at coordinate 25,494 of NZ_JBLXXS010000019.1, forward strand.
GCACTGCCTACGCCGCCTGGATGCGCCGCAAACCCACCGTGCACGATACCGCCATGACCGGCGGTGACGGCCCCCGCATGCACCATGTGGCCTTCGCAACCCACGAGAAGCACAACATTATCGCCATCTGCGATAAGCTCGGTGCCCTACGCCTGTCCGATCACATTGAGCGCGGCCCCGGCCGCCACGGTGTCTCCAACGCCTACTACCTCTACCTGCGCGACCCGGACGGTCACCGCGTTGAGATTTACACCCAGGACTACTACACCGGTGACCCCGACAACCCCCGCGTGACCTGGGACGTCCACGATAACCAGCGCCGTGACTGGTGGGGCACCCCGGTCGTGCCCTCCTGGTACACCGATGCCTCCCGCGTCCTCGACTTGGACGGCAACCTGGTGCCCCTGGTAGAGCGCACCGATGATTCTGAACTGGAACAAACCATCGGCGCAGACGGCTTCTCTTACACCCGCTCAGATGAGGGTGAGGAATCCATGCCTGACTGGAAGAAGGGTGAATACAAGCTGGGCCACCAGCTCTAAAGACCGAAAATACAATAAGTTCGGTGCTTAAGGGATATGCTCTAGCCAACTAAGCCTCTTGGGACTCGCGCGGAGCGCTCGTCCCAATTCACGCCAGACCCAGCCAGTTGGCGGTGAGCATATCCCTCAAGCACCTCTCGCAGTATTGAAAGCTAGCTATGCTCACTGAAGAACAACTCACACAGATTGCCGATGACCTGGCCCAGGCCGAAAAGAACCGCACCATGATCCCGCGCCTGACCGCCAGCTACCCCGAGATGACCGTGGAAGATTCCTACGCGGTGCAACAGATGTGGCGCGCTCGCGGTGAAGCCGCCGGTCGTAGGCTGGTGGGCCGCAAAATTGGGTTGACCTCCAAGGTCATGCAGGAGGCCACCGGCATTACCGAACCGGACTACGGTGTTATCTTCGCCGACCAGGTTTATGAGAATGGGTCGGTTATTGAGCACGCCCAGTATTCCAATGTGCGGATTGAGGTGGAGCTGGCCTTCGTCCTCAAAGAAGACCTGGCCGGCCCCCACGCCACCATCTTTGACGTTCTGCGTGCCACCGAGTACGTGGTTCCTGCCCTAGAGATCTTGAGCTCTCGCATTGAGATGGAGGGCCGCACCATTGTAGATACCATCAGTGATAACGCGGCCCTGGGTGCCATGGTCTACGGAGGCAACCCGGTAGACCCGGCCTCCGTCGATTTGCGCTGGATTTCGGCTTTGCTCTACCGCAACGAGCAGATTGAGGACACCGGGGTAGCAGCCGCCGTACTCAACCACCCGGCCAATGGGGTTGCCTGGTTAGCCAATAAGCTGGCCGCCCACGGGGACAGTTTGAAGGCCGGTGAGATAATTCTGGCAGGCTCCTTCACCAAGCCCATGTGGGTGCACCCCGGCGATACCGTGCACGCCGACTACGGGGATTTGGGGGCAATCACATGTCGCTTCATCTAAACCCGCCTTTTGCTCAGACCCTGCGGGACTTGGGCCGCCCAGCGGTCGGCATGTGGGTCTGTTCCGGGTCGCCGGTGGCCGCCGAGATTTGCGCCGGTTCGGGCATGGACTGGCTCCTGGTGGACGCCGAACACGGGGTTGTGAGCCTAGAGACCGTCCAAGAGCTTTTGCAGGTGGCGGCGGCCTACCCGGTGCAGAGTGTGGTGCGCCTGCCCTCCCTGGACGTGGTTGCTATCAAACAGTTCTTGGACGCTGGTGCCCAAAACCTGCTGATCCCTATGGTCGATGATGCGGCTGCCGCTGAACTGGCGGTGGCCGCCACCCGCTACCCGCCTGCCGGTGTGCGCGGGGTGGGTTCTGCCCTGTCCCGGTCGGCCCGCTGGGGTGGGGTAGCTGGCTACCTGACCGAGGCTGAGAAGTACATTTCGCTTTGTGTGCAGATTGAGTCTGCTACCGCTGTTGAGAACGCGGCAGAGATTTGTGCGGTGGAGGGCCTAGCCGGGGTCTTTGTGGGGCCTTCTGATTTGGCGGCCTCTATGGGGCTGTTGGGCCAGCAGAATCACCCGGACGTGGTGGCTGCGGTGAAGCGGGTAATCGGGACGGCTCGGGCGGCCGGCCTGCCTGTGGGCGTGAACGCTTTTGACCCGCAGGTAGCGCAGGACTATCTGGATGCTGGTGCTGACTTTATTCTGGTAGCCGCCGATGTGCAGTTACTTGCCCTGGAGTCTAAGAAGCTGGCGGCTCGTTTTATTACCGGTAGCGGCGAGGACAGCCAGGATCTGGGCTACTAGGCCCCTGACTGGAAAATAGAAGCCCGGGAGGAAAGAACTTTCTTCCCGGGCTTTCTCGTAAACCTTTACTTCATTTGTACATCTATAGAGAACATTTGAAGTATTTAACTGCTAAATGCTACTTCATTTGTTATTCATTATGAAACAATTGAAGTATGCCCTTTGATGATCTTCGTAATCTAGCCAGCCGCCAGTTTGGCCTCTTCACCGCAACCCAGGCCAGCAAATATGGGGTACATCGTTCCAGGCTTCACGCCCTACTTAGGAAGAATGAGCTTCGCCTGGTACGCCGGGGCATCTATGCCTTTGAGGTTTTCGCGCCTGATGCTCATGAAGAGCTACGAGCGGCCTGGCTGGCACTTGATCCTGGTAAAACGGTTGCTGAACGTCTACAGGATGACGAGTGTGCGGTTGTGGCTACAGCATCAGCGTCCTATCTTCACGGTCTTGGTAATTTCACCTCCCATTCGCACGAGTTTTTTGTTCCTGTACGCAAACAGTCAAGGGCTGAAGACGTGCACATAAGGAGACGGGTTCTCCCTGCTTCGGATATTGAAGTCGTTGAGGGGATGAAAGTAACGTCTGTGACCCGTACTGTTGTAGATTTGCTTGCTGACGGTGAAGAGCTTGAGCATATTGGCGATCTGCTGATGGGTGCTGTGAAGAAAGGTGCAAAGCTTGACTGGGTAAGGATTAAGCAAAGTGCCCAAGACGTTGAGAAGGTGTATGGGCTAACCAGCAGTGAGATTTTCAATCAGCTATCAGATTTTCGGGGTGCTTCTCTGGAGGATCGATTAGCATACGCCTATGCTGTGCGTAGCGCGCTTGACCCCCAATGGCATAAGTCTTTCCAGGAACAGATGAGTAAAACTCTGCAGGGGCTAGCTTCTCTTCAGGCAACTGTTTCTAGCAATGTTGTGCCGCTTATGGGGCAGTTCCAACAGGTACTAGATGAGGCGCTTGAACCCGTCCTGCGTGAAATGAAGAAAATATCAGCAACAGGCATGACCTGCGAGGAAACTGAAGATGAGCAGTCAGACTAAAAACTATGAGCAGGGACGCAAAGCGGCACAGTCCGGCAAGGGAAAATTCGGCCAAGTTCCCAAGGCAGAGCGCACAGAATTCTATCACCGTAGCATCGTGCTTGCCCGCGTCTTTGCAGACTCACACGGTGCCTGGGTCCTTAAAGGCGGAACTGCCCTAGTATGGCGTGACCCTGAAGCACGCTCTACACGGGACCTTGATTTTTTCAACAGGGAGGCCCAAAACATTCAACAGGCTGTGGAGGCTTTTGAACGTGCCCTCCAGCAGATTTCAACGGCTCCTTACGATATTAGGCTTGAGTGTGAAAGTAGCCCTGAGCAGTGCACGGTTGTAGGGCGTCGTCAGGGTAGCAGAATTACCGTTCATCTGAAAGATGATTTTGGTCGTCGGCTCAAGAACCCTATCACTATTGACCTGGTGGTTGGTTGCCAGATGACCGGAGAGGTTGAAGAACGGCCAGCATTAGCGCTTGAGGATGTTCTGCTAGAGGATATGCCAAAGGTTCAGCTCTACCCTGTGGTGGATCATCTTGCCGATAAGGTGGCAGCTGCGATGCAGACCTATTCTCAGGCGGGTCAAGAGAATCCCAGTACACGAGTGAGAGACTTGATAGATATTGTTCAGCTTGCACTGACTGAGGTGATTGATGGCAGGCAGTTGCATGAAGCTTTGGAATCTGAACGGCTTGAAAGGGGTCTGGCACCTTATTGTGAGGGCTTGGTATGCCCCGATTCGTGGAAAACGATGTATGCGGGCCGCAGAGTGAAAAGAGGTGGAACTACACCCTCTAGTTATGAAGAGGCTCTTACTATTGCAAAGAGTCTTATTGACCCTGCAATAAGCGGTGAGGCTATCGGAAAGGTGTGGCGAGACCAGTCCTGGCATTAGCGTGGCGCCATGGAGCCTGACCAGCTCATTGAGGTAAACCCGGACATATTACAGGCCTCCGCTGAAGGCTACCTACTGGAACATAAGCTGGCAGAGCCCGGGCCGCAGGTAGTCACCATGACCTACCAGTTCCACACACCGCCCGGTTACGAGCAAGAGGGCATGACCAATATCGTCGCCTGGATTGTTGAGATCTCCTAGAGCCACCTTTCTCACCGGCAGGTGCCGGAGCAGGTGCTTGCCACCCTCATCGAGATGCGCGGGTTTCCTTCCAGAATGTGCGAGGAACCCGCGCATCTGGAAGGAAACCACGCACGTCCCAGCCCAGGTGGCCTTACTTCCCCTTAAAAACCGGCTTGCGTTTCTCGGTGAAGGCGGCGAAGCCTTCGGCGTAGTCGGCGGAGGCGCACAAGTCGCCTTGGGCGCGGTTCTCGGCTTCCACGGACTCCCAGAGGCCCACCCGCGCGTCGCGCACCTGCGCCACCAACTGCTTAGAGGCCAGGAAAGCCCCCGTAGCACCGGCGGCCACCTGTGCCACCTTGGCGCGGGTAAAGTCCAGCAACTCATCGGCGGGCACCACCCGGCTAAAGAGCCCAGCCGCCACAGCCTCAGCACCGGACATTAAATCGGCGGTATAAATCAGATCCAGGGCCCGGTGAGCACCCAGACGTTCCACAAAGAGAGCATGGCCGCCAGAGTCCAAGGTGGCCCCCAGCTTGGCGAAAGGCGAGCCAATCTTGGCAGTATCAGCCACATAGACCACGTCCGTAGCAATGGCCAGGCCCAGGCCAACACCCAGGCAGGGGCCTTGAACCGCCGCGAAAGTGGGGGCGGGGAAGGCACTCATCTTCTTCAAGATCGGGCTAACCTTACCGGCCAGGTAGTCGTAGGCATCATCCTCGGCAGGAACCAACCCGGCAATGTCCCTCCCGGCGCAAAAGCCGCGCCCCTCCCCGCGTAAGAGCAGGGCGCGCACACCGGCTGTAGCGGCCTCATCGTAGGCAGCCGACAGGTCAGCTAGGGCCGCCTCGTTCAGGGCGTTCATCTTAGCCGGGGCCTTCAAAACCACCTCTGCAATACCGCCCTCTACAGTCAGCTCAATCATGCTCATGGTTACCCCTCCTAGGCGTCAAAGTCCACGCTGACAGCATCGGAGCAGGGGCGGGACTGGCAGGTGAGAATATAGCCGGCATCTACCTCGTCCTTTTCCAGGGCGTAGTTTTCGTCCATATCCACCTGGCCGCTTATGACCTTAGCCCGACAGGTGCCGCAGACACCGCCGGCACAGGCGAAGGGAACATCCGGGCGTACCCGCAAGGCTGCATTCAAAAGGGTCTCATGGGCTGAAACAGGGGATTCCACAGAAGCTGAGGTTCCATCCAGAGTGAAAGAAATGGAGTAGTTTTTACCGTCCGGGTCTGTTTCCACGGAACGGCCCTGCTGGCCAGCAGGTTTCTCTGGCTTACCGGTGGTGAACAGCTCAAAACGTACCTTGTCCTGATCCACTCCACGCTCGGCCAGGGTGTCCCGGCAGAGCTGGACCAGTTCGAAAGGCCCGCAGAGGAACCATTCATCGGCCCTGTCTACCTGGATGACGTGATCGAGTAGGGCCTGGAGCTTCTCATCGTCAATACGGCCGCTCATGAGCGGGTTGATGCGCTGTTCGCGGGAGAGCACATGGTGAACCGCGAAGCGGGTGGGGTAGCGGTCTTTGAGGTCCCCGATTTCTTCGGCAAACATGACATCAAGGGCGGACTTGTTGGCGTAAACCAGGTCAAAGGTGCTGGCTTGGCTGGCCGAAAGTACAGCCCGGGCGATAGCCATGATGGGGGTGATGCCGGAGCCAGCGGCAAAGGCTACCAGGTGTTGCCCCCCGTTGGCATCCGCCTCCTGAGCTATGTGCTGGGGGTCGTTAAGGCTGGTGACGGTGCTCTGAGAAACAAAGGCCCCCTGGGGGTTCATGACGTCGATGATCTGCCCTGGGGTGAGGGTGTCATTGGCCCAGTTAGAAAAAAGACCGCCGAAGTCCCTTTTGATGGCGACCTTAATTTCACCGGGGGTAGGCTCGGCGCAGATGGAGTAGGAGCGGCGAACCTCTTGCCCATCAATCTGTGCGCGCAGGGCTACATATTGGCCGGGTAGGTAGTTGTAGTCTTCTACCAGGTCATCGGGCACGGAGAAGGTCACTTCAACGGAGTCCTTGGTGAGTTTGCGTACCCCGGCAACGGTCAAGCTGTTAAAGCTGGCTCGGCGGCGGGTGGGTGTCTCGGTCATAGCGGGTGCAGTCCTTAGTGAATCTTGAAGTAGTCAAAGGGCTCGCAGCAGGCGGTGCACTGGTAGAGAGCCTTACAGGAAGTGGAGCCAAAGCGGGTGAGTTCTTTGGTAGCTAGGGAGTGGCAGCGGGGGCACTTGACCGCCAGCCCCAGGGTCACCGGCCCCGCGGCGGCTTGCCCGCTGGGTGGGGCAATACCGTACTCTGCCAGGCGGTCTTTACCTGCCTGACTCATCCAGTCGGTGCTCCAGGCCGGGGAGAGTACCAGCTCCACCTGCGGTATCTGCTGGCCGTGATCTGTGAAGACCTGGCGGATGCTGGCGGTAATACTTTCCATGGCCGGGCACCCGGAGTAGGTGGGAGTGATGACGACTATCGGCTGGCCGTCCTTGCCGTAGCGGGCCGCGCGTAGGATGCCCAGGTCGGCTATGGAGAGTACCGGGATTTCGGGGTCAGCTACCTTGGCGGCTAGCTCCCACAGGGTAGCGTCAGAGCCGGCGGGCGCCGGGACGGCACTTTCGGCCTCCCGGGGTGGGGCTGCGTAGCCGGAGTCCTGGTCAAAGCCGAAGCTGAAGTCAATTCCGCCGCTAGCGGCTTGGCTAGCGTTTGTCATCGGGGCACCTCCTTGTGCGTGTGGTCAGCTAGCGGGGGCGGTAGGGCCGGGAGCACCGGGGTGCTCCCGGTTTTTACCAGGTGGCGCCGGGGTGGGCGCGGGCCAGTACCTGCATCTCTGCCAGGATGTGCCCGCGGTGCTCGCTCATGACTCCGGAGCGGTCGCCGCCGCGAGCCTGATCAAGGTTGGGCACCTCTAGCTGAGCTTCACCGATGATGGTGTGCAGGCGCTCTTGGAACCTTTGGCGCAGGCTTGAGGGGGCCACCGCGATACCCGCTAGTTGGTCTACCGGGTCAAAGTCGTAGAAGAGCTCATCAATGTAGGGCCACATGTAGTAGAGGCCCTCCTGCATACGGCGGTTTGACTCCTGGGTGCCCATGCCCAGTCTCAGGGTCCAGGCGGTGGCGTGGTCCTGGTGATAGGCCACTTCTTTCAGGGCCTTGGCGGCAATGGCGGCCAGGGTGGGGTCCTGGGAGTTGACCAGCTGGGAGTAGAGCTCGTGCTGGTAGTAGGAGAAGATGAGCTGGCGGGCGATAGTCTGCCCAAAGTCCCCGTTTTCCTGCTCGGTCAGGCGGGCCGAACGGAATTCTTCTTCGTCGCGGAAGTAGGCCAGGTCGTCTTCGGTCTTGCCCCAGGCTGTTCCTGCGTAGGTCAGGAAGAAGCGGGCGTGCCCAATCAGGTCCAGGGCGATGTTGCCCAGGGCGATATCTTCTTCTAGTTCTGGTGCCCGTGAGATCCAGTGGGAGAGGCGCTGGCCTAGCATGAGGGCGTCGTCGCCCAGGGCTAGGGCGTAGCGGGCTACTGCATCACTGGCCTGCACTCCGGAGGCGGTGATGTCCTCAGCCAGGATTGATTCTCCTTGGCTGTGGTGGGTTGCTGAGTCTGAGGAGGCCATGCTCATAGGTGCTTAACCCCCTCGCTGGTGGTGTAGTAGGTGGCGTGGCGGTAGCTCTTACCCTGGGCCGACTCAAAGAAGCCGCCCTTGGAGTCGGGGTCTGAGGCCAGGATTGCTTGGGCAGGGACCACCCAGATGCTGGTGCCTTCGTTGCGGCGGGTGTAGAGATCACGGGCGTTACGCAGGGCCATGGTGGCATCGGGTGCGTGCAGGGAGCCTGCGTGAACGTGGGAGAGGCCGCGTGATGAACGGACGAAGACTTCCCAAAGGGGCCATTCGTTGGAGTCGGGTAGGTGTGTGATGTTCTCGGTCATCTTTATGCTCCCAGGAGTTCTGCGTGTTGCTCTGCTGTTTTGCGTGCGTAGGCGGCGGCTGCTTCGCGTACCCAGGCGCCCTCCTCGTGGGCGGCGCGGCGGCGTTGCATACGCTGGACGTTGCAGGGGCCTGCCCCGGAGATTACGGAGTGGAATTCATCCCAGTCCAGGGGGCCGTGGTCGTAGTGGCCGCGCTCTTCGTTCCATTTGAGGTCCGGGTCGGGCAGGGTCAGGCCCAGAGCCTCGGCCTGGGGGACCAGCATGTCAATGAAGCGCTGGCGTAGCTCGTCGTTGGAGAAGCGTTTGATGTTCCAGGCCATGGACTGCTGGGAGTTGGGGGAGTCGGCATCCGGGGGGCCGAACATTTGTAGGGCGGGGCCGTAGAAGCGGTTGACGGCGTCCTGGGCCATTTTCTTTTGGGCTTCTGTGCCGTGGGAGAGGGCGTAGAGAATTTCCCAGCCCTGGCGCTGGTGGAAGGATTCTTCCTTGCAGATGCGGACCATAGCTCGCCCGTAGGGGCCGTAGGAGGCGCGGCAGAGGGGGACCTGGTTGCAGATGGCGGCTCCATCGACGAGCCAGCCGATAGCGCCCATGTCAGCCCAGGTACGGGCGGGGTAGTTGAAGATGGAGGAGTATTTGGCTCGGCCCTCAAGCAGTTGTTCGTTGAGGATGTGGCGGGGGGTGCCGAGGGTTTCAGCGGCGGAGTAGAGGTAGAGCCCGTGTCCGGCCTCATCCTGCACCTTGGCCATGAGGATAGCCTTGCGTTTGAGGGAGGGGGCGCGGGTGATCCAGTTGGCTTCGGGTTGCATGCCGATGATTTCGGAGTGGGCGTGCTGGGAGACCTGGCGGGTGAGGGTCTTGCGGTACTTTTCGGGCATCCAGTCGCGGGGTTCGACGCGGGAGTCCTCTGCGATGAGCTGGTCAAAGTAGGCCTGCTCGGTGCTGGTGTCCCCTGGTGCGGGTTGGTCTACTGCTGTGAGGTGAGGGTTAGTTGTCTCTGTGGTCATGGGCTGGCTCCTTGCGGGGTGTGGGGGAGGGGCTTCCCCCAGTCAAAAATAATTACTGACCGTTCGTTCAGAATATAGTGTTTCGTGGGTCACGGTCAAGAAACCGGGTGGCGTGCCGGGCCAGCTGATGGGTTTTCTCTCTGGGGGTGTGAACTGACGCTGTCTTGCTCAGAGAGAGGTGGGTAGAGTGGGCAGTGGCGAAAAGTGTTTATCGGGGCTAGAGACAGGCCCCCGCTGGCGGCAGTGTGGCCGACCTGGCGGCTGGGTCTTGGGCCCAATCATTGAGAGGAAAGATCATGGTGGACGTAGCAGATCAGAGCCTTCTGGTGCAGCAGTGCGGGAGCCTGGGGGTGATTACCCTCAATAGGCCCAGTGCCGTTAATGCCTTGAACTACCAGATGATGCAGGGCCTGAATGCGGCCTTGGATCGGTTTGAGGCTGATCCGGGCGTGTGTGCCGTGCTGGTGCGCGGAGCTGGTGAGCGTGGCCTGTGCGCCGGGGGAGATATCGTAGCTCTCTACCGGGCTATGAAGGATGCCCCGCAGGAGGGTGTGGAGTTCTTTCGCTACGAGTACGCTCTCAACCTGCGACTTTCCCGCTACCCTAAGCCCTATATTGCCCTGATGGACGGTTTGGTGCTGGGCGGGGGCCTGGGGGTTTCTGCCCACGGTTCTCACCGTTTAGTGACTGAGCGGACCCGCGCCGGTATGCCCGAAACGGTGATTGGTTTTAGCCCGGATGTAGGTGTTCTTAATATTCTGGCCCGGGCACCTCAGCATCTGGGGGTGCTGATGGCGCTGACTGGTTTGCATGTGGGCGGGGCCGATGCCCTAGCAGTGGGCTTGGCTGACTTTTTTATTCCCTCAGCCAGGGTTGATGACCTGGTGGGAGCGCTATCTGGGGTGGCTGACAGTTCTGAGGTTGACGGTGTGCTGGCCGGGATGCAGGTTGACGCTGGCGCTTCCCCGCTGGCTGCCCAGGCCGCCTGGGTGCAGCAGGCCTTTGCCGCTGATTCGGTAGAGCAGATCAGGCAGAGCGTGCGGCAGGTGGTTGCGGCTGGGGGAGAGAGCGCTGAGTTTGCTACAAGAGTTCTGGGGGCTATGGAGCAGAATAGCCCCACGGGCATGAAGGTGGCTTTGGAGGCGGTACGGCGTGCCGCCACCCAGAGCTTGGCTCAGACCCTCAATCAGGATTTTGTGACCACCTGTAGGGCTATGGAAGGGCACGATTTGAGTGAGGGGATTCGCGCCCAGGTCATTGATAAGGACCGGAACCCGGCCTGGTCCCCCGCTCGCCTTGAAGAGGTGGGCGGGGGCACGGTCCT
>NZ_JBLXXS010000002.1:0-201459 GCF_048513555.1 Rothia sp. P5766
TTTTTAAATACTCAATCTCAGATGTATTAGTTAAACTTGGGGGAGTAATCCTTTGATCTTTATTGTGTGAAATAAGATATTCCATAAACCCTGATAGATTTTTCTCATCTAGCATCGCTGAATATAAAATTTTTTCAGCAACTTTGTCTGTCTTATTTTTTTGTGCCAGATTTATTTTCAACTGGGTATCTATCTCTTCTAGAGAAATTTTTGATACGAACGTATCCGCCATTTCAATCATATCTGAGATTTCCGATAAAGCCATTCCATTCCACTTCCTTGTAATTCCTGTAGTTGCTATATGCCTCTCAACTTCTGAATCATTTTTGAAACCATCTAGAATAAAAGGAAAGTGACCTCCATTATTAAATGTGAAGGTAAGACAGCCTGTTCTATCTGTTTTTAATCCATAAGGGTAGATCAGTGCTTGAGTATCAGTATATTTATTCTTTGTAGATATTGAGCTATTGCATTCTGAACAAGAAGGGATAAGATTTAAAGGAGATATTGCAAGAAGGGGGAAATGTGATTTGGGAAGAAAATGATCAAGAGTATTTGGCCTGGAAACTTGACAATAGCTACACCTGGAATTCTTTGAGATAAATTCTAATCGTCTAAGTAAATTTGATTTATATTTATCATATAAATTCCCCATAAACTTAATAAACAGAGAATCGTCTGTACCTACCGATTCGGTGGAATTGGTGCTTGGACACTCTAATTCTATGGCGTCATGACTTACAGAAAAAACCTGGGAGGATATTTTTTCGCCAGAGATAAATTTCCTATAGAAGTAGCTTTCCTGTTTTTTTATTAGTGTATATAGAAGCTTGATATTAGAGGACTTAATATATCGAGTCCTTGGGCGACCTGAATTAATCCGAAGGTCTTTATCAGAGAATTCATAGCTGAATTTTGGCTCGCCACAATATGTATATCCTAATAATTCTATAAATTTCTCCAGTCCCCAATCGGGTATCTTTTTTTCGATTTTAATCATTGTGTGATACTCACATTTCTGAATCAAAGAACATGGCGGAGTTTTCAATTATAGTAATTGCCTCAAAACCCGCATTGGAAGATATCTCAGTTCTAACTTCGTAATTATCTTTATAGCGAGTATAAAAATCTCTTAGTTTTTTGTAGAATCCCGATGTTTCAATCTCATAGTTAAATATTTTTCTATTAATTGTCCCAATGTTTTCGCCGAAAGTGTTGAAATCAGGATTAAACGCAATCAGTTGTCTATTTTTCGGATCTTCTTCGCTTTCAATAATCTGAGGCTTAAGAATAAACACATTATCTTTTACTAACTCTTGAACTGTTACTGGGGAGTGCGTAGCGAGTATTGAAATTGAATTTGTATTTCTGCAAATCCAAGATAAATTATCCAACAGTCTAGCCAGCATCGGAGGTTGTAAATGATTTTCAGGCTCATCGATTAGTATCAAAGAGTTTTCTTCTATGGCTGCGAATGCATAGGTGAGTAATAAAAGAATATAGGAAACTCCGCTACTTTGGTGATACATTAGTTTAAATAATGAGTCATAGAAATCTGCAGCAGCTAATATATCCTGTTCCTGCATAAAGGGGATAATCTTTTGAAATTCTGAAAGCTCATCAGATGGATCGTTTGATTTGATTCTATTTATATTTTTCTGAAAATTATCAAAATTATCAAAATAGGTTTGCTTATCTTGAAGTATTCTTTCTACTAAATCAATCCATATTGGGAAATTGTTTTTTAGTAGAATCGTGTTAACAGAATGGATGAAAATATTAAAAAATTTATCTTTATGCTGTGTCTCGGTACCTGTTTTGATAAATATGCCGTCTTGTGCATTCTCTCGGTATTTTTCCTTCATCTCAAGAGAGAGTAAATCATATATCTCTTCCTTAAGAGATACCTGATTCATCTGGACTCCAAAGTATTTTCCAATTTGTGACTCAACTACTGGTGAATCAAAAGGCGACATTGAGAAGAAGAAAACTGAGCCAGATCTAAAATCTTGGTTTGTGTTTGTGTAAACCATTTCACCATTTATGAAACTATTATAAATAGATTTCAGCAACCTGGTCTTTCCTACACCGTTACTACCTATAAAACAAAATATATTTTTATTCAATACCTCATCTTGGATATTGCTGGAAGGCCGAAGGACCAAGGGAGTGGCAAGATAGCTGTTATTAATCTCTAGCAAATATTTTTGGAAAAAGTTCTGTCTGTTCGCCAACTTGTGCATTCTAAGGTAATCGAGATCCTCGAAGTGCCTAAGGAATGCATCGTTAATCAGGTCGTATATCCTCGTGGGTCTATGTACAGGGCGGGCAGGCTTGACTAAGGAAGGCGAATCAAAATCTGATTTGAGAGATTTGAGAATTGAAAAATTATATGCAATATCATTTAATTGCTTAAGATAAGCTTGCAAATCAATTAAGCTCATATTCTCAAGTGTGATGAGATTCTTGTAGTATAGTAGGTCCGCGCCAATTGATAAATGGTTTTGAGATGACGAAATTTTTTCAAGAATATCACTCTCGGAAGGTGTATCTTCCCCGAGCAGATTTTTGCCGTCTGAAAGCTTTAATGACCCGATTTTAAATATTTTCGGAAAACCTATATGGTTAAAATCATCCGGGAAACAGTAAGCTAAATGGTAAGTTACACAATACCCATAATCATCCCAATTATCTTTTTCATAGTAAAATAAACCTCCGGTTAGCTCCCGTTGATAACTTTCGTCTTTTAAAATCTTGTCTAATCTATCCAATTTTTTGAAGATATAACCCAAGGTTTTTACCCCCTGTTAGATTTTCGATAAGTGCATTCTTTCTGCTTTGTGCAATCTGGATGGCCGTGGTGATATCTTTTTTTATTTTAGATACCTCATCTATCTCCTCCTTGATGGTGTGTATTATTTCTTTTTGTGTATCAATGTCTGGTACTATAATTTTATAGTTTGCCAACTGCTGAGGACTAATATGGGGGACACTTACTCCAGTGAATTGTGGCTCGAGATAATCTATAAATGCTCTTGAGGAGAGTGTAAGGAATAGCCATTCTGCTGCTACATGATTTAATTTTGCGCGAAGTCGTGCTACTCGTTGAACTAAAAGCGTGCCTTCTGCTTTTTTGTCTACCAGTGAAACGCGGACTCCATCAGAAATTACTGGCCGGTCCATACCTAAAATAATGTCATCATATTTCAGCTTAAAGGTGTCAAATCCTGCAGATAAATTTTTAGGTAAGTAGGTTACATCACACCACTTAAGATTCCCTACTCCGATATTAATACCTCTCAGAAGGGGAACACCTTGCTTATCTTCTGTAAAATCAGAGCTTTTAAAAGCATACCCGGGAAGTATCTCAGCTAAATAACGGAGAGGCGTTATTTTACCAGGTATCTTAAGAATTTTATTCTCGATAGATACTTTGAGCCGTTCTTCTAGTAAATCAGCCATATGTTGCTGGTCAGCAATTAGCCCATCAATCTCAGACAGCTCATGGTCCAGCCTTTTGGCTATTGCGCGCTGGGTTTTAACGGGGGGTAACGGAATTTTGATCGCTTTCATCGCTGAGTAACGGGTTGTCCAAAGATCGGCAACGATGCCTGACCCAAAACGATAGAATTCTTCTTGAAAGCCAACACTTGTTAAAAGGTATCGTGCATATTCAGGTTCAATTCCTACTGGTTCTAGAACAATATTTATCAGTGAAACTGATCCATCACGTGGAGCGATTCCCGCAGAACCTTTGCGATCAGAACGACTATTGATGACAAAATCACCCTTACGGGCAATCTTCTTGGGAGCACCAATAACCGAAACAGCAACACTTTCTTGTTGCTCTATAACACCATTCTTTGTAACCGATAGAGGTGGTAATTCCTCAGCAGTAGTTTGTTCCCTCCGTTCTCGAAAGACTGAGCCTAAACGTACTATCTTCCAATCGTCAGGCAAATTTTCCCCGAACCATTCGTAGTCTTTGCTGTCGGACATTTACCCCATCACCTCGTCCAGGTGCTTCCGAATTCTGCCCAGTACCTCTTTGAGGTCGCGGTCTATTTCTTCCAACGGGCGGGGTGGCACATACTCGTAGAAGTGGCGGGTAAAAGGAATCTCCGCGCCCTCTTTCGTCTTGGCTTCATCAATCCACGCATCTGGCACAAAGGGCTTAACCTCCCGCTCCACATACTCGTGGATATCCTCGCCCCAGGGCACATTCTCCGTATCGCGCAACTCGCTATCCGCTACCGGCTTACCAGCCTTCAAAACCGGGGTTGCGGCCTCGTCCTTTACCGCCAGCTCATCCACCAACTTAGCCAGAGCCGCAGGCTTAACCGTCACACCTGCCTCCGCCAACACCTTCAAAAGCACAGCCTGAACATCCGCCTTGACCGTGGACACCGCACCGGCGGCCTGCTCCACCTGCTTACCCAAGGCAGTCGCCAGAGCTTCTCTAGCCTCAGCCGACAGCTTCAACTTAGCCAGCTCCTTAGAACCCAGCAGACGCTCTACTCGATCAGCTGTAAAACCCCAGTTCAAGCGCAGCGGGCGCTCCACCGTAATCGTGCGGTACAAGAACTCCTCACGGTCAAACACCTTAGAACGCTTATCATCCGCAGCATCAAAAGCGGAAAAGAGCCGGGTAATCCCCGCAATATGCTCAGCCGACAGACGCTTACGCTTAGAACCCACCGACTTACGCATCTTCTCAAACATATCCGTGGCATCAATCAGCTGAACCTTGCCCTTACGCTCAGCCTTCTTCTGCTTATTCAAAACCCAAATGTAGGTGCTGATACCGGTGTTATAGAACATGTCAGTCGGCAGTCCAATAATGGCCTCCAAATAGTCATGGCCCAAAACCCACTTACGGATATTGCTCTCACCTGAGCCAGCCCCACCCGTAAACAGAGGCGAACCATTCAGAACAATCGCAGCACGGCCACCCACCTGGGGCACACCGTCACTGCCCCTGCCCGGCTCACGTAACTTAGCAATCAGGTGCTGAAGAAAGAGCAGAGAACCGTCAGAAACACGGGGCAGACCAGCACCAAAACGGCCGTGGAAGCCCATGCTCTTATGCTCGTCCTCCACAAAAGCCTTAGCGGTCTTCCAATCCACCCCAAAAGGTGGGTTGGACAGCCCAAAGTGGAAGGTGCGCCCCTCAAAAGCCGGGGCCGTGAGAGTATTACCCAGGACGATACTATCCACCTCCTGGCCCTTAACCACCATGTCCGCCTTACAAATTGCGTAGGACTCAGGGTTGAGCTCCTGGCCCAGCAGGATCACATCGGCGGTGGGGTTAATGGCCTTAATCTTTTCCTCCGCCACCGAGAGCATACCGCCGGTACCTGCTGTGGGGTCATAGACCTCACGCACAATATAGTCGGTGCGCAGGTCCTCATCATCGGCCAAGAGCAGGGTCACCATAAGCTCAATGACCTCGCGTGGGGTGAAGTGCTCACCGGCAGTCTCGTTAGAAGCCTCCGCGAACTTGCGGATCAGCTCCTCAAAGATATTGCCCATCTGCTCATTGCTGACTCTATCCGGGTGCAAATCAACCTTGGCAAAGTGCTGCATGACCTGAAAAAGCAGGTCATGCGATTCAAGCTCGGCAACCGTATCCTCAAACTTGTACTTCTCAAAGATATCGCGCACATTCGCGGAGAACCTGTTGATATAGTCGCGCAGGTTAATGGCCAGGGTATCGGGGTCGTTCGTGATGGTTTTGAGGTTGTGGCGCGACAGGTTATAGAAACTGTAGTGGTGCTCCGTCTGGGAAGCGAGCATGGCCAACGGGACATCGTCCAGCTGGTAACCCTCGGCTGCTTTCACAACGGCCTCTTTAGTCGGGGCTAGGGTGGCATCCAGTCGGAAGAGCACGGTAAAGGGCAGAATAATCTGGCCATACTGGTGTTGCTTATATGTCCCGCGCAAGACATCGGCTACGTTCCAAATAAACTGAGAATGATTCAAAGACGACACAAGCTACCCTTCACAAACGGTCAGCCCCGGTCAAGGGCCTTACAGATAATTCTAAGGGAGCGGTGCCTTCTAGGGGGAGTCTCACCGCGGTTCAAAGGGGGTCCGCTTTCCCGTCAATCTTGAAGAAGCCGTAATACATTGAGTGAAAATCAGGTCATACCGTTCATGAAATTCAGGTAATAGAGTATATGAAAATACGGTAATAGAGTTGTCTGACAAGTGATAATATCTAGTTATGAAATACCTTCCAAGATCGTTGGACCGGGAACTTGATGACCTTTTACCCCACCTTTCTGCTGTAGCTATTGATGGCCCAAAAGGTGTCGGTAAAACCGCCACCGCCCAACGTCGCGCAGATACTGTTCTATCTCTCGACCGAACAAGTAATGTGGCCCTCTTAGAAAGCGACTTTGATTTTGATAGTTTTCGGGGTAAGAAGCTCCTGCTTGATGAGTGGCAGTACTACCCGAAGGTCTGGGACATGGTGCGCAGGGCAGTTGACCAGGGGGCCCCTGCTGGGTCATTCCTGCTCACTGGCTCAGCTAGCCCCTACGATATGGCTGGAAGCCACAGCGGGGCCGGTCGGGTAGTTTCCCTGCGTATGCGCCCCATGGGGTTGCATGAGCGCGGCCAAACAACCCCAACCGTATTCCTTTCTGACCTGCTGGCAGGTGAAGCCGATATATCAAACCTATCGGTCAGAGTATAAGCTGGCAGACTATATGGAAGCGATTGTCGCGAGCGGATTTCCCGGGTTGGCCGGGCTCAACCCCCGTGCCTTGCGTGCACAGCTGGAAGGGTACCTCATGCGTGTAATCGACCGTGATATCCCAGAACTTGGTGCTGAGGTTCGCCACCCCTTGGCGCTTAGAAAATGGCTGGCGGCATACGCGGCTGCTGAATCAAGCACAACTGCATACTCAAAACTGCTTGACGCAACGACCGGTGGTGATGGAACACAGCCATCTGAAAAAACCACCCGCACCTATCGTGAGCATTTGGCTAAATTGTGGTTACTCGACCCGGTGCCCGGTTGGGTACCGGCCTTAAACGCTTTCACGCGCTTACAACAATCCCCCAAACACCATCTAGCAGACCCAGCGTTAGCGGCTCATCTTCTAGGGTTGGATGCCTCTTCCTTGCTCTCTGACCGGGGGAGCCACATGGCAGGCCCCCTTTTTGAATCTTTAGTAACTCTCACGGTACGTGTTATAGCGCAGTCGCTGGAGGCCACAGTTTCTCACCTCAGAATGAATTCAGGCGCTAGAGAAATCGACCTCCTTGTAGAAGGGCATGACGGGCAACTAGTTGCCATAGAAGTGAAATTGAAAGCGGCTCCTACTGACCGGGACGTACGTCATCTTCTTTGGTTGAAGGAACAGCTGCCTCACCGCGTTGCGAGCCTGGTTGTTATTACCGCTGGCGACGTGGCCTACCGTCGCCCCGATGGCGTGTATGTTATTCCGTTGGCTCTTCTAGGGTAAATACATCTGCCTCAGTCAGTAGGTTCCAGCCGCATAATACATTTCTGCTATATACAGTTGGTTTGCCGTGACCGCCTGTTCACTGGGGCTCTACGCTATGTACTCCACCTGCCCTGTGGATAAAAACATGCTGACCGATTGCTGAGCAGGTAGGGTGTAACTACCCAAACACCACATGTTCAGGAGTACCTTCATGCGTTTTTCTGCCCCATCTCTAGCCTCTTCTGCCCGGCCTGCCTCCCGTCTAGGGGCCACGCTGGCTCTCTCTGTCCTTGCCCTAACCGGTTGCGGTGTGGGGGCCTCCGGTTCCCCGTCTGCTGACCGGTCAACGGCAAGGCCCGAGCCTAGCTCTAGTAGCTCGGCACCTTCCGGTGAAGCCGGTTTCTCCACGACAGCAGGCTCCCCCTCAGCATCGGCTGGGGCAACTGCGTCATCATCCGCCTCCGCTACAGCAGCAAGTTCAGAAGCTCTGTCCACCCAGAACAGGGTTCCAGCTATCGGGCTTAAATATGATGGGAGCTTTGATGACTACGTGCCTGCCACAGAAGAAGCACCGGCCCAGAAGGTCCCCAGGCCCATTGAACCTGAGGGTATGAATGAGCACACCCAAGAGGGTTTCGTCAAATTCTTTGAATACTACCTGGCTGAGCGTAACTACGCGATTACCAGCGGCGACACCGCCCGCTGGCGGGAGCTGGTAACGCCAGCGGGCAAGCCTAACCCCTCTCAGCAGGCTGAGCTCGACTTCCTGGACAAGGTCGATGCCGCCTACAAAAACGGCGGGTGGGTTGTGCGGGGCCACCGCAAGGCAGTGACCGACTTCTACCTTGTGGGCAAGGGCAATGAGTTTGGTGAGTATGTACTCAATACCTACCTGGTAGAAAACGGGACCGTGCTCCTGGATTCTGAGGCTAACCCTCCGCGGACCGAATGGGTTCCGGTCACGGAAGATCCCTACTTCTTTGGGCTGGCGGCTGACTATGAGGACGGGGCCTGGGTGCTGACTCTGCAGGCTATGGACTACTCAGATACCATGGCGGTGCCAGCAGATAAGTAAGACTGCCGGTTTCGTGAGGTCTTGAGCCCGTCTACCCCTTAGGCCCGTCTGCCCCTTAGGGTAGGCGGGCAACTGCGTCTTGGAGGGCCTCTTTGACCGCCTGGATTGCTGGCTGGTTGGAGCTTTCGGCGCGGGTTGCCATGAAGATTTTCCGGGAGGGCGCATGGGGCAGGGGTAGGGCTTTAACACCGTAAGCTTCCTCTAGTTCTTTGCCCTGGGCAGGCAGCGCAAAGCTGGGCATGATGGCTGCCGCCCCGGTTGCGGCCAGTTGCAGGTGGGCGTTGAGGTCATCAATCACGTAACGGATGTGCGGCTCAAAACCTGCCGCCCGGCACTGGTTAATACCCCAGATGCGGGAGGTGTTGTGCTCGCCTTCAAAAACCCAGGGGAGGGCGCTAGCATCGGCCAGCTTTTCCACGGGGCTGTCCTGAGCAACAACCAACTGCAAAGTGTCAAGGGCCAACAGGTCATAGGTGAGGTCCGGGTATTCGGGAATGTAGTGGTGGGGGTAGGACTCAGCAATGACCACATCGAATTCCCGGCTGCGGGTTAGCGACAGGCCGGTTTCCGGGTCAATCTGTACCACGTGTAGTTGTACCTGAGGCGCCAGGCGTGCCAGGTGCTCAAGCACACCGGTGAGCAGGGCGTGCGCGGCTGACTGAAAGATGGCCAGCTTGACCTGGCCGGTGGGCACTCCATCCAGCAGCGTGATGCGGGTGCGGGCAGCATCCATTTCTCTGAGTATGTTCCGGGTACTATCGGCCAAAATCAGTGCTTCTGTGGTGAGTTCAACCCCCCTGCCGACCTTGCGGAGCAGGGGAGCGCCCACCTCTTTTTCCAGTGTGGTGATTTGCTGGGAGATGGCGGAGGAGGTCAGGTGCAGTGCTTTGGCGGCGGCGGCAAGGGTACCGCGTTCGTGGATTTCTAGCAGCATGGCAAGGCGGCGCAGGTCGTACATGGGGGAACCTCACTAGGGGTAGAGCACTCAGACCAATAAACATTAGTGCTACTAAATATACAGGGTAAAAAATATTCACTTTTACTAATAGTGTAACCAGAACCTAAAGATGGTGAAATGGATAACAAGAAGCAGGTTTTCGCCCCGCCAAGAGCGGGCCAACAAGGAGGTCACCCCATGGCACAACCCTTCACCGACACCCACCACCAGAAACTAGCAGAACAGGCCGTCCAGCTGGTTGCCGACTGGGTTCAGGCGGCCCAGCAGATTCCCTCTGACCCTTCCGCAGAAAAACTGGCCGGAGTTCTCAAAGACCCTAACGGCCTAGACTTCACCGTGGGCTTTGTGGACGGCGTCATCCGCCCCGAAGACCAGCAAGTCGCCGGTAAAAACCTGAGCCGAATCGCCCCGATCGTGCCCTCCTTCTTGCCCTGGTACATGAAGAGCGCTGTAGGGGTGGGCGGCAAGCTGGCCGCCAAGGCTTCCTGGCCCACCGTACCCCTTGCCCGCACCGTCCTGCGCCAGATGGTGGGCCACCTGATTGTCGATGCCCGCGACCAGAAGCTTGGCCCCGCCATCAAACACCTGACCTCAACAGGCAACAAGCTCAACATCAACCTGCTGGGTGAAGCCGTCCTAGGCGACCGCGAGGCAGAACGCCGCCTGAGTGAAACCAAGCGACTGCTGGCCCGCGACGACGTTGACTACGTTTCCATTAAGGTGTCCTCCGTATCTGGCCCCCACTCGCACTGGGCCTTCGAAGAGGTCGTGGCCGATGCCGTTGAACGCCTAACCCCCCTCTACGAGCAGGCGGCGGCATCACCGACCCCCAAGTTCATCAACCTGGACATGGAAGAGTACAAGGACCTGGACATGACCATCGCGGTCTTCACCAAGATCCTTGACCAGCCCCAGCTTAAGAACCTGGAGGCCGGCATCGTGCTCCAGGCCTACCTGCCCGACACCCTGGCCGCCATGCAGCACCTTCAGGAGTGGGCCGCTCAGCGCGTTGCCGCCGGTGGCGCTCGCATCAAGGTTCGACTGGTCAAGGGCGCAAACCTGTCCATGGAAAGGGTAGAAGCCGCCGTTCATGGCTGGCCCCTGACTACCTGCGACTCCAAGCAGGACTCTGACACTAACTACAAGCGCATCCTCAACTATGCACTGACCCCCGAACGCACCCGCAACATCCGCCTGGGCGTTGCCGGCCACAACCTCTTTGACGTCGCTTTTGCACTGCTTCTCGCCGAAGACCGAGGGGTCGAAAAAGATATCGAATTTGAGATGCTCATCGGCATGGCCTCCCAGCAGGCGGAGGTTATCCGCCAGCGTGTGGGCCACCTGCTGCTTTACACCCCCGTGGTCCGCCCCGAAGAGTTCGACGTCGCTATCTCCTACCTGGTGCGCCGCCTTGAAGAGAACGCATCGAGCGAGAACTTCATGAGCGCGGTCTTTGACCTGGATTCTTCCCCCCAGCTCTTTGAACGCGAAAAGAATCGATTCTTGCGCTCCCTGGAGGCTGTGACCGATGAAGTTCAGCCGCCCCAGCGCACCCAGAACAGGCTGGAGGAGACTGCTGATACTGTTTTCAAGCCTGCCCCCGGGACCTTTGAGAACACTCCCGATACCGACCCAGCCCTGGCGGGTAACCGTGAATGGGGCCGCGCTATCTTGGAGCGCTCCAAGACCACCCAGATTGGTCTGGAATCTCTGGAGGCTAACGAGCTGGGTTCATCAGAAGAGGCTGAGGCCCTGGTCGCCCAGACCGTGGAAGCTGGCCGCGCCTGGGGTGCCCGCCCCGCCTCCGAACGTGCCGAAATCCTGCGTAAGGTAGCCGTCAACCTGGCGGTCCGCCGTGGCGAGTTCATGGAGATTATGGCTGCTGAGGCCGGCAAGACCCTGGACCAGGGAGATGTTGAAGTCTCTGAGGCTATCGACTTTGCCTACTACTACGCTCTGCTGGCTGAGCGCCTTGATTCTGTGGACGGTGCCAAGCACCACCCGGTTAAGCTGACCCTGGTCGTTCCGCCCTGGAACTTCCCCACAGCGATCCCCGTCGGTGGTGTGCTTTCTGCCCTGGCCGCTGGCTCCGCCGTGATTTTCAAGCCCGCAAGCAACACCGCCCGGGTGGGCGCACTGATTGCTGAGGTGCTGTGGCAGGCTGGAGTGCCCGAGGAGGTCCTGCGCCTGGTCAAGGTTACCGACCGCCAGGCCGGTTCCACTATGATTGCCCACCTCAGCGTTGACCGCCTGATTCTGACCGGCGGTTACGAGACCGCCGAGATGTTCCGGTCCTGGCGTAAGGACCTGCCGCTATTCGGTGAGACCTCCGGTAAGAACTCCATTATTGTGACCCCCAATGCTGACCTTGATCTGGCGGTTAAAGACGTGGTCTACTCGGCCTTCGGTCATGCCGGGCAGAAGTGTTCAGCGGCTTCAACGGTTATTCTTGTTGGCTCGGTAGGGGAGTCTAAGCGCTTCTACAACCAGCTGGTCGATGCGGTAAAGTCCCTGCACGTTGCCCACCCCCAGGACATTGAAGCCGAGATGGGCCCGGTCATTGAGGTTCCCGAGGGCAAGCTCAAGCGCGGCCTGACCGAGCTGGGCGAGGGCGAGACCTGGATTCTCAAACCCCAGCAGCTCGATGAGACCGGCAGGCTCTGGTCACCCGGCGTCCGCGCAGGTGTCAAGCCCGGCTCCGAGTACCACCTGACCGAGTACTTTGGTCCCATTCTGGGTGTCATGAAGGCCGCAACTTTAGAAGAAGCCATTGAGCTTCAGAACGCAACCGACTACGGCCTGACCGCTGGCCTGCATTCACTGGATTCCGGTGAACTTGAACTCTGGCTCAGCAGGGTTCAGGCGGGTAACCTCTACGTCAACCGAGGCATCACCGGCGCGATTGTTCAGCGTCAGCCCTTCGGCGGCTGGAAGAAGTCCACCGTAGGTTCGGGCACCAAGGCTGGCGGCCCCAACTACCTGGTGGCCCTCAGCGACTGGGAAAGCGCACCCGCAACTGCGACCACCGCCCCCTCCGACCAGAAGGTGCTCTCTGTGCTGACCGCTGTTCGCGGACTGGATGGCTTCCCACCAGAAGAGCTGGATATGCTGGCTCGCGCCGCAAGCTCTGATGCTGATGCCTGGGCAACTGAATTCGGGCAGGGGCACGACCCCAGTAAGCTGGGTGTAGAACGCAATATCCTGCGTTACCTGCCAACTACGGTTCAGGTTCGTCTAGACCAAGATGGGGAGCTTGTCGCTGCCTTGCGTGTTCTGCTGGCGGGGCTGGTTGCCGGGGCACGGGTTGAGTTCTCCACCGCCCAGGAGCTACCCACTGCTCTGACCGCAGCTCTGGGCGCCGCAGGTATCAGCCTTGTCTCTCAGGACGATGCTCAGTACCGCTCGGCTCTTGCCAAAATTGCTCACACCCCCTCCAAGAAGCTTGAGGGAACCGCTTTTGAGGGTGCCCGTATCCGCTACATTGGCCATGACGTCACGAGTGTCTACCAGGCCTTGAATGGCCGACCCGACATTGCGGTTTACTTCCAGCCTGTGACAGAAGCCGGTCGAATCGAGATTCTGCCCTTTATCCGGGAGCAGGCCGTTTCGATTACTGCCCACCGTTTCGGTAACCCCTACAAATTCTCTGAGGGCCTTATCTAATCCACGGTAAAGACCAGCCCGCCCTTCACCATGAGGGGCGGGCCTTTTATGGTAAGAAGACAGTAAAAGAGGTGGCGCCAAACACGCATCACTGTTTTCTGTGTCATATAATCGTGCCTAGGCTGATTCCTTTTCCCTCACTGGAATCATGCGCAGTTAGTTCGAGCTTCACGCACCTCGATCGGCATCTTTGATCACTAGAAAAGGACACCTCCGATGAGCAATGTTCCCGCAGAACTCAAATACACCAAAGAACACGAGTGGGTTGGTCAACTCACCGCAGACGGAACAGTTCGTATTGGGGTGACAGACCACGCCCAGGGTGAACTGGGCGACGTTGTGTACGTTGACTTGCCCGAAGTGGGGGATACCCTCGAAGCTGAGGCAACATTCGGTGAGATTGAATCCACCAAGAGCGTCTCTGACCTCTTCGTTCCGCTTTCTGGCCAAGTTGTAGCTGTCAACAATGCCTTGGAAAGCTCGCCCGAAATTGTGAACTCTGATCCTTACGGTGAGGGCTGGCTGATTGAACTCCGCCCGGCGAACAAAGCTGATATTGATTCCCTGCTTTCTGCTGAGGGCTACCTAGCTGAGATTGAAGCCCAGTAGCTTTCCCACTTTTCGTAGAGCTTGTGCACCGCCTTTTCCCTACCGGGGAGGGCGGTGCCCTTCTGCTGAGCGAAAATCACGAAAAATACCGGATGGAACACGGCCTGAAATAGCCATAAATCGTTCCTAATGGCTAAGATTAAACAAGCGGTTCACTGTTTACCATTTCGTGACCTTGTGCCGGTTCATACCACAACACAACATATCCCTTGACGTAGTCATCTTCCCCGGGTTCCAGACCCCAAGATTCTTCTGTCGCACCATCCCACAAAGGACTAGATTGTATGGCCCCCGCCGAAGCCCACCCACAGACAAGCACCATTAGCCTCACCGCCCTGGGGATTTCTCAGGCTCACACTCCTACTGCTGAGGAAACCGCCCTGCTGGCAACTCTTCCTGTTGGCTCAGCTGTTCTTATTGGTATTGATGGTCAGTTCAAGGGTGCTCGTTTCCTGCTGACTCCCGATGCGACAGATGACGGTGGGGTTCTACCCACTATTGCCGGCCGTAGCCCTGAGTCTGACATCTACTTAGACGACGTCACCGTTTCGCGTCGCCACGCACTCTTTATTCCAAACGCTGGTAGCTTCATCCTGACCGACGCTGATTCCTTGAACGGTACCTATGTTAATGGTGATCGCGTCGATGAGGCTTACCTCAAGAACGGCGATGAAATCCACATCGGCAAGTTTCACTTCGCTTTCTACCAGGGTCAAGGCAAGTAATGAAACCCCAGGCACAATCTGCTGACGCTAGCGGTGCCGGGGCCAAGAATAAGACGATCGGCCAGGTACTCGGCGCCCTCGAAGGTGAGTTTGAGGGTATTAGCGCCTCTAAAATTCGCTTCCTTGAAGACAAGGGGCTGGTGAGCCCGCAGCGCACTAATACCGGTTACCGTAAGTACTCTGAGCAGGATATTGAGCGCCTACGCTATGTCCTCCAGCTTCAGCGAGACCAGTACCTACCGCTCAAAGTTATCAGGCAGCGTCTAGCTGAGTTAGATGCTGGGCTTGCGCCCGAGGCCGTCCAATCTCAGGAAGAGAAAACCGTTCCTGCTGTTGCTCCGGGCCAGCGCCCAGCTCTTCCTGCTGAACCTGGGCAGGTCTATACTCTGCGAGAGCTGGGCCAGGCGGCTGGCGTTGATATGCCCCTGCTCCGTGAACTCCTCAACTACGGGCTGCTAGAAGAGGGGAAAGAAGCCTACGACCAGTATGATCTGGCTGTCACCGAGGTCTGTAACCAGCTCACTGTCCACGGCCTACACCCGCGCCACCTGAGGGCTTTCCGGGCGGCGGCTGACCGGGAAGTAGACCTGGTGGAGACCGCTGTCGGCCCGCTGGCCTTGCGTAAGGACGAAAAATCTCAGGCCAGGGCGGCTGAGCTTGCTGGTGAAATTGCCCAGTTGATGCTCCGCCTACACATGGCCCTTGTCGCAGGCGCAATGCCAAGCTTTGATTAGGCTCTTTGAGGGCTGGGTCTCTGGCTAGCTTTCTGGTGGCGGTATTTTAATGACTTAGACCACCTTAAAACGCCGGGTGTCTGGCTTCCCTAAATAACAGTCAATCGGGTTGGGGCAGGTAGGATAAGAGAGTCCATGATCCACATGAGGGAAGGAATCGCTATCACCGTGAATAACGATAACGGTTACAAGAGCGCAACTGATGCGCTACAAGGCGTATCTGCCCCTCTGGATCAGCCCTTGCTGGGTATTGACGACGTCATGCCTCGCAGTGCCCCGGTAGGCGAGCAGGGCGTTCTGTTTGACGATCCGCTTTCCCTGGTCGATGAAAATCTGGGCTACCGTGGGCCTACGGCCTGTAAAGCTGCTGGCATTACCTATCGCCAGCTTGATTACTGGGCCCGAACTCACCTGGTCGAACCCACCGTGCGTTCTGCTCAGGGGTCAGGTTCCCAGCGTCTATATTCTTTTCGCGATGTCCTGGTTCTTAAAATCGTTAAGAGCCTTTTGGACACCGGGGTTTCCCTGCAACAGATCCGCACTTCGGTGGAGCACCTGCGTGCTCGGGGTGTCGAAGATTTGGCCGGTATCACTCTCATGTCTGATGGTGCATCGGTCTATGAATGTACCTCAGCTGCCGAGGTAATCGATTTGGTACAGGCTGGCCAGGGGGTCTTCGGCATTGCCATTGGCCGGGTCTGGCGTGAACTCGAAGTTTCGCTCAGTGAGCTACCCGGCGAGAACACCGCACAAGAAGTCGCTCAGGGCCCCGAAATTCACGATGAGCTCTCTGCCCGCCGGGCGCGTAAAGCTGGCGCCTAATCAGCTATTAGTTTTGTTCTGTGTAAACACAGCACATAAGGGAAGGAAACCCTTCAAGGGTTTCCTTCCCCTTTTGTATTCCTAGGCGCCTTACTTGGCTTTCTCAAGCTCTACCAGCCCGGCTAAGAGGGCTGTAAAAGCATCTGCCAGAGGCTGGGCTTCTGCTTCAGGCCAGTAGTGGACGGGGTAGGCGGAGCCTTGAATTCGCTGAAGCAGGGGAGTCTCAGGAATCGGGATTTCTGCTACCAGATCACCAAAGAGGACCCGCATTTCTTCGGTGCGGTATTCGTGCTCAGGGTCATTGTCCCTGACCTTATTCATAATGATGGATGCTGATCCGACAGCGTACTCAGTGTTTGACTCAAAGCGGGCGATAGCTCGCATAGTGCGTTCAGAGCCGGCAACAGAGAAGAGGGAAGGCTCGGCAACAGAGAGAACCCGCTCGGAAGCCGCCCAGGCCATCTCGGTCAGGCGACCAAGGGTTGGCGGGCAGTCGATGAGGATGAGGTCGAAATTGTCGCTCACGGGTTCTAGCAATCGTGCTAGATGAGGCAACAGAATGTCTGTAGGCTCAGACCGTTCCAGGGCTGTCAGCCGGGCTGACGCGCGCCCAACCCACACCCCGGCTTCTAAGCCAGTTCGGGAAGCCTGCCCCAAACTGCCCAGAGTGGTCCATGAGGAGGGACGAATCTCGTCCTTGAGCCAATAATTGTCGGGCGCTGAGAGCATGGCACCCATATCGGCACCATCGGTAGGTGAGCCCAGACCCGTTGAAGCATCCCCGTGCGGATCCAAGTCAATGACCAGAACGCGTAATCCGCAGGCCTGGGCGGCAGAAGCAAGCCCTAGAGTAACAGAGGTTTTACCCACGCCGCCTTTAAGGCTACTGATGCTTACAATGCTGGTCATACTGGGAAGCCTCTCGATTACTGGGAACACACTGCCTTTACTATGCTACCTAAAAAGCTGGGGACGATGAGTTTGCCTATACCCACGCCTGGGAAGGGGCTAGCAGGAGAAAATACCAAGTGTAGTGCTAGTGACCATAAAATCCATAGATTACGGTCCTCATCACACAACATGGCCTCAAAAGGGAGTCTGGGCCGTCAAAAAAAGCTATATTTGAGGTGTTCACACACTCTTGTGGCTTAGCTCCGCCTGCCTGTCTAGGTTTCGACGGAGCGGAACGGAAAGAAATGTTTTCAAAAATCTTGGTCGCCAACCGTGGCGAAATCGCGATTCGCGCCTACCGAGCGGCCTATGAGCTTGGTGCAAAGACAGTCGGTGTCTTCCCCTACGAAGACCGCCACTCCATTCACCGCCAGCAGGCTGATGAAGCTTACCCCATCGGTGAAGAGGGACACCCCGTTCGGGCTTACCTGGACATTGATGAGATCATCCGCGTCGCCAAAGAAGCCGGCGCCGATGCCATCTACCCTGGTTACGGTTTCCTCTCCGAAAATCCTGATTTGGCGCGGGCTGCAGCTGACGCTGGTATCACCTTCATTGGCCCGCCCCCGGAGGTACTGGAGTTAGCGGGAAATAAGGTAGAGGCACTGCGTGCCGCCCGCCGCGCAGGTATCCCGGTGCTCAAATCAACCGAACCCAGCTCAGACATCGACTACCTCCTGAGCCAGGCGGAAGAAATCGGCTTCCCCATTTTCGTGAAAGCTGTTGCCGGCGGCGGTGGCCGTGGCATGCGCCGGGTCGAAAACCGCCAAGCTCTTAAAGGCTCCATCGAAGCGGCGATGCGTGAAGCTGAAACCGCGTTTGGTGACCCCACTGTCTTCCTGGAACAGGCTGTCTTGCGCCCCCGCCACATCGAGGTGCAGATTCTTGCCGATGCAGAGGGCAACATCGTTCACCTCTTTGAGCGTGACTGCTCGCTCCAGCGCCGTCACCAGAAGGTCGTTGAAATCGCTCCTGCCCCCAATCTGGACGATAAGATCCGTCAGGCTCTCTTCCGTGATGCTGTGAAGTTCGCCCGGGAGCTAGGCTACGTCAACGCCGGTACCGTGGAGTTCCTGGTCGATACCGCAGGTGAGCGCGCTGGCCAGCATGTCTTTATCGAGATGAACCCCCGTATTCAGGTGGAGCACACCGTCACCGAAGAGGTGACCGATGTTGACCTGGTTCAGTCACAGATGCGTATTGCTGCCGGTGAAACCCTGGATGATTTGGGAATCCACCAGGAGGACCTGAAAGTACGTGGCTACGCCCTTCAGTCCCGCATCACTACCGAAGACCCCGCCAACGGTTTCCGCCCGGACGTTGGTAAGGTAACCTACTACCGTTCGGCCGGTGGCTCCGGCATCCGACTGGACGGTGGCACCGTCTACACCGGGGCGCAGATTTCACCGCACTTTGACTCCATGCTGGTCAAACTGACCTGCCGGGGTCGTACCTTTGAATCAGCTGTTCAGCGCGCCTCCCGTGCGCTGGCGGAGTTCCGTATTCGTGGTGTTGCCACCAATATCCCCTTTATCCAGGCGGTGCTGGAGGACCCCACCTTCCGCGCGGGCGATGTCTCCACCCCCTTCATCGATGAGCACCCCGAGCTCTTGATCAAGAAACCCTCCGCTGACCGTGGAACCAAGGCTCTTCAGTACCTGGCGAACGTAACCGTCAATAAGCCTCACGGCCCCCGCATTGACGGTATTGACCCGCGCACTAAGCTCCCACGTTTCCCCGGGGATAAGGTTTCAGAGCCTTTCCGCTCACCCTTTGACGCTTCGTCCCATCAGCCTCCAACTGGTTGGCGGCAACGCCTGCTAGAACTGGGGCCGGAGGGCTTTGCCAAGGCAGTGCGTGAGACCAAGGAAGTGCTGATCACAGATACAACCTTCCGAGATGCTCACCAGTCACTGCTGGCAACCCGTGTGCGTACCCGTGACCTCTTGGCAGCAGCACCAGCTGTAGCTCACGTCACCCCGGAGCTTTTCTCTGTTGAAGCTTGGGGCGGTGCTACCTACGACGTTGCTCTGCGGTTCCTGACTGAGGACCCCTGGGAACGCCTTGCCCACCTGCGTGCGGCCATGCCTAACCTGCCTATCCAGATGCTACTGCGGGGTAGGAACACTGTGGGCTACACACCCTACCCCACCGAAGTAACCGATGCTTTCGTGCAGGAGGCAGCAGCCACCGGTGTTGATATCTTCCGCATTTTTGATTCGCTGAACGATGTCTCCCAAATGACACCGGCTATCAAGGCCGTTCGTGCAACGGGCACAGCGGTAGCTGAGGTGGCAATCTGCTACACCGGCGATATGCTCGACCCCAACGAGAAGACCTACTCACTGGACTACTACCTCAACCTTGCCGATCAGGTGGTTGAGGCCGGTGCTCACATCCTAGCCATTAAGGACATGGCAGGGCTGCTGCGCCCCGAGGCGGCCCGCCGACTGGTGACCGCTCTGCGGGAGCGCTTTGACCTGCCAGTGCACCTGCACACCCACGACACTGCCGGCGGCCAGGTGGGTACTCTGCTTGCGGCGGTTGAAGCCGGTGTTGACGTTGTGGACGTGGCCTCAGCCTCCATGGCTGGCACCACCTCACAGCCCTCTTTCTCAGCTCTTGTGGGTGCTCTCCAGCATACCGAGCGTCAGCCCTCTATCACCCTTGAGGCCGCCTGCGCTCTGGAACCCTACTGGGAAGCTGTTCGTACCATCTACAAGCCCTTTGAGATGGGCCTGTCTGCCCCGACCGGGCGTGTCTACACCCACGAGATTCCCGGCGGTCAGCTCTCCAACCTCCGCGCCCAGGCTAAGGCTCTGGGGCTGGGGGAGCGGTTCGAGGACATCGAAGATATGTACGCGGCAGCTGATCGCATGCTGGGCCATATCGTCAAGGTCACCCCGTCCTCCAAGGTTGTGGGCGACCTGGCTCTCCAGTTAGTCGGTATGGGTGTCTCACCCGAGGACTTTGAGAAAGATCCTCAGAACTTTGATATCCCCGACTCCGTTATCGGCTTCCTCAACGGTGAACTGGGTACCCCGCCTGCTGGTTGGCCTGAGCCCTTCCGCACCCGGGCACTTGAGGGCCGCAAGCTGGCGAAGCCTAGCCTTAAGGAACTTTCTGCGGAGGACCTTGCGGCTTTGGCTGGGGACTCGGCAACCCGCCGCGCTACCCTCAACCGCCTGCTCTTTGCCGGCCCCACCCAGGATTATGAGAAGGCCCGGGAGGAGTTCGGCGATGTTTCAATCCTGCACACCCGTGACTTCCTCTACGGCATGGTCTTCAAGCGCGAACACGTCATCTCCCTGGGTAAGGGTGTGCGTATGATTGCTACCCTGCAGGCTATCTCAGAGCCAGATGATAAGGGCATCCGTGAGGTCATCTGCACCTTGAATGGTCAGCAGCGTAGTGTCTATGTTCGCGATAACTCGGTTGAGTCCAACGTCAAGGAAGCTGAGAAGGCTGATGCCTCCAATCCCGGTCATATAGCGGCTCCTTTCGCCGGTGGTGTGACTATTACGGTCAAGCCCGGCGATGTCATTGCGGCGGGTGACCAGGTAGCCACCATTGAGGCTATGAAGATGGAGGCTTCAATTACTTCCACCGTCTCAGGTACCGTCGAACGTATCGTCTATAAGGACATCTCGCAGGTAGCTGGTGGTGACCTGCTGATTGTGGTCAATGTTCAGTAGAGAACCTGAGTAAGAAGGCGGCGGTTCCCGGGCAACGGGGGCCGCTGCTTTCTTTTGCCCCCACCGATGGCCTAAGGCAGGGGTAAGTTCGCGGGTATTTCTTTCTTTAATCTAGTCAGGTCAGCTTTCCAGTGCTAGTTTTTTAGGCATGATAAAGACTCGTGGACTGTTGATTTCCTGGCTCCTGAGCACTGCTCTCTTTTACATGTGTTCGATTGGATACACCGTCTTTCAAGCTAGGTTCAGTGATGTGAATCCGCTGGGGGCAGGAGGCCTTACTTTCACGCCTATCGTGGACCGTTGGGTAGTAGTGGTTGCTATGGTTACACTCTGGGTAAGCGCAATTTTGGGTGCTATCTACTTGAGTTTGAGCATCAATAATTGGAAACATAGAACTGCCATTCCCGGGCAAAGGGAAAGTACTGCAGGAGTTCTGACCGCAGTTCTTTGGGTTCTCGGGACGCCCATCTTCCTCATTTTCTTTCTGCTCGGTCTATTAATGGCGTTTATTACATATAGTATGCAGGATTACAAATATATACAGAGCGAAAGCGCCCAGACATATATTTTGGTTAGTAAAGACAACATCGATTACAGCACCTACTATCAGTACAAAAGAGTTGCTCCTGGCCTGATGATTCGAGACCGGGAGATCAACTACTCACATTGGCAGGCTGGAGAATATGTTCCCCCGGAAGCGCCTTTATTTGATTGGTGAATGGGCCCAGATAAGCTAGGTAGCATGAATATTACTCACATTATGGTTATTGGTTTTGGTGCTCTTCTCTTGCTGGTGGGGGCGCTTGCTCCTCAAGCTGGGTGGAACCTGCCGGTAATGATTCTGGGCGGTCTGCACGTGGTAGTAGGTAACGTCCTTGTTTTCCGTCAGATGAAACAGAACCTTCAGCAGACCAAGCAAACTCCCCAAGACAAGGCAACCAACGAATAAGCACACTAGGCTGATCGGGAGGATTTTAGTCTGGGGCAGTGGGCGGGAATAGCCTGTCAGCGTTCGATGTTGAACCTTACACGGGCACACCGAATCAGTGCCCACAAAAGCTACAGCGAAAGGTACCGTGTTGAGCGCAGTACGCGAATACGACATTATTATCATCGGATCAGGTTCCGGTAACTCTCTACCGAACGCAGCAATGGAAGGCAAGAAAATTGCCATTATTGACGGCGGACGGTTCGGCGGAACCTGCCTGAACGTGGGGTGTATCCCTACCAAGATGTACGTTTACCCTGCCTCGGTTGTTACCCGGAGCAAGGAGGCCGCTCGGCTGGGGGTTGAGCTAGAACACCGCAGTACTGCCTGGCACGATATCCGTGACCGCATTTTTGGGCGTATCGATGCTATCAGCCAGGGCGGTTTGCAGTGGCGTAAGTCCCTGGACAATGTGGATGTCTACCAAGAGTTCGTCCAGTTCATTGACACCCACACTCTACGTACCGATTCAGGTATTGAGCTGACCGCCCCTCAGATTGTTGTAGCGACCGGATCCCGCGTTTCACTGCCTCAGGTTCCCGGTATCGACCTGCCCCAGGTGCACACATCCGACACCATCATGCGCTTGGAGGACCTACCCCAACACATCGTGGTGGTGGGCGGTGGCTTTATCGCCGCTGAGTTCGCGCATGTCTTTAACGGGCTTGGGGCTCGTGTAACCCAGGCTGTTCGTTCCGACCGTCTGCTCAGGAGCCATGACCGCAGTATCGCAGAGACTTTCACCACTGCCGCTCAGCATCAGTGGGACCTTCGCCTTAACCACGCCCTGCGCTCTATAGAACCAAGTCAGGGTGGAAAAGTGACGGTTCACTTTGAGGCCCATGGGCAGGATGTCACGGTTGAAGCCGATACCGTACTGGTAGCCACAGGGCGCACCCCGAACTCGGATACAATCTCGGCCGCCACTTTCTTTGACGTTGATGAGCGAGGCCTGGTGCAGGTCGATGAGTACCAGCGTGTTCTCTCAGGTGGCCTTCCGGTCAAGGGCCTATGGGCGCTGGGTGATGTGTCGTCACCTTTCCAGCTCAAGCACGTTGCCAACGCTGAGATGCGCACTGTGCAGTGGAATCTGCTCAACCCTGAGCACCTCAAAGCCACAGACCACCGCTTTGTCCCTTCCGCTGTTTTCACCTACCCTCCGATTGCTTCGGTGGGCCTGACCGAGGAAGAAGCCCAGCAAGAGGCTGACCGCGAGGGCTTTGAGATAACCGTCAAAGAGCAAAAGTTCGGCGACGTTGCCTACGGTTGGGCCATGGAGGACTCTGAGGGGCTCTGCAAACTGATTGCCCGCAAGGATACCGGTCAATTACTGGGAGCACACCTGATTGGTGAAGAATCACCAACCCTGATTCAACCCCTCATCCAGGCTATGAGCTTTGGCCTTTCTGCTCGGGATATGGCTCGTGGCCAGTACTGGATCCACCCGGCCCTGACTGAAGTTGTAGAGAACGCGCTTCTGGGCCTGGAGCTGGACTCCTAGCAAGTCACTCTGAGATAGAGGTACCGTGCACCGGAGGCTAGAGTTTTCTAGTTGCTCTCTCTGCTTTCGGCTCAGAACTAACGAGAGTCAAGCCCCGAACCCTCATAAGGGTTCGGGGCTTGACTCTATTGGATTGACCTACCCTCAGAAGCTAGGGCTTGGTCGAATCCGAACTAGCACCGCCCTCAGCAGATCCTTCACGGCCTTGATCTGCTGTATTCTTTGAAGCTGAGAGGGGAGATGCCTGCTGAATTTTTTCGGCCAGCTCCTGGAACCGCCCAGCCTGGTGACCGGTAAAGTCCTGGAACTTCTGGCCCTGCACTGACTTGAACTCTTCCCACTTCTCAGTCTGCTCTGCCCTAATCTCCTGAACACGTTCGGCAGTCTGCGCCGCCGTTTCGGTCACTGAAGTCTTGGTACGGTTGTAGATATCTTCAATATAGGAGTTGAAATCGGCAAGAACCTGCTTGCGCCTTACCTTCATGGAGGGGGTCAGATGTCCCTCAGCTTCGGTGAAGTCCTTGTCAACGATACGGAACTCGCGGATCGACTCAGCCTTGGACACCAGGGCATTCGCGTCGTCCACAAATTTCTGGATGGCTGCTCGGACGCTCGGGTGGTTGGCGGCCTCCTTGGGAGTAAGAGTGGGCGGAAGGCCGATACGTTCCAGCTCATCGGGAAGGACGTCGGGATCAAGGGTGATAAGTGCTGCGATAAAGGGCTTCTCATCGCCTACCAGCATGGCCTGAGAAACCATAGGGGCCTGACGTAGGCGGTCCTCGGCGGGTACCGGCATGACGTTTTTACCGCCAGCGGTCACAATGATTTCCTTTTTACGGCCGGTGATATAGATTTTACCGTCCTCATCAATATGGGCCAGGTCACCGGTTCGGAACCAACCGTCCTCGGTAAAGGCTGCCGCGTTCTCTTCGGGGTTATCCAAGTAACCAGAAATCAGACCGACACCGCGGTATTCAAGTTCACCATCTTCTGCGATTCGGGCTGAACCGCCCGGAATTAGAGTACCGACGTTGCCGATATCGAATCCGCGAATACGACCCACCGCCAGCGGTGCAGTAGTCTCCGTCAGACCGTAGCCTTCAACAACCTGGATACCTACAGCATGGTAGAAGTGGCCGTAGTGCGGGGCAAGGCGGCCTCCACCTGAAACAGCGAAACGAACCTTTCCCCCCATTGCCTCACGGAGCTTTGAGTACACCAGCTTGTCGTAAAACTTGTGCTGGAGTGCTAGCTTGTGGGTCATCTTTCCCGCAATTTGAGCCTCTGACCACCTAATGGCAACCTCAACGGAACGGTGGAAGAGCTTAGCGTTGATCTTGCCGCCCTTCTCTGATTTCTTGATTGCGCCCTCATAGACTTTTTCAAAGACTCGGGGGACAACCAGGAGCATAGTTGGCCGGAAGGAACTTAGATCTGTGGAGAGATTTTTGATATCGGGGGCATGCCCCACGGTCAGCCCGGCCTCAAAAGCAAGGATTTCGATGATACGACCCAGCACATGAGCTAGTGGCAAAAAGAGGAGTGTTGAGTTTGTTTCGTTGGCGATCTCAGGAATGGTGAGCTTGGAATTAACGCAGAGCCGTACAAAGTTACCGTGGGTAATGGGGCAGGCCTTGGGGCGGCCAGTAGTTCCCGAGGTGTAGACGATGGTAGCAAGCGAATCGAGGTTTGCTAGGGCACGCCGCTCTAAGACAGCTTCATCGGTTACCCCGGAACCTGCCTGAACCAGTGTGGAAATAGCTGCGTCCTCAATGACCCACACATCCTTGAGGCGCTCAAGAGAGAGCTCCTCGTCGGTGAGGTCACGGGCCTTCTCAATAACACCGGCCAGCTTAGTGTTTTCAACGAATACGGCCTTAGCCTTCGAGTGGGAAAGCGCCCATGCTGCCTGGGCGGGGGAAGATGTCTCGTAGACAGGTACAGAGATACCGCCTGAATACCAAATCGCAAAGTCAATCAGGGTCCACTCGTAGCGGGTACGACTCATAATGCCAATGACGTCTCCGGCTTCGATGCCCGATGCAATGAGCCCCTTGGCGAGGTCAATGACCTGACGACGGAACTCTTTGGCGGTTACGTTCACCCAGTTGCCTGGCGACTTTTGTACTCGGTAGACAACAGGGTCCCTGCTGTCCTGCGCGCGACGTTCCACCATTTCAGTCACGTTGATACATGGGTCAACGCTGACAAGTTGCGGGGAGTGTATTTCTTTCACCTTGCTACCTTTGCAATCTCACCCCACCGTTGGGGATGGAACGGGCTGTGGCTTCGGCACCACGCATGGGCATCTTATCCTGAGCAATTTTACAGGGCAAAATTAATCGGACTGCACGATTAGCGCTCTTAGAGAGCTGTTTTCTTAATCTACTGATCTACACGATGAGCTTACTTAAACTAGCGGTTATATTTAGCCTGAAAAACAGACAAAAGCAGTCCGGAAGAGTGCGCTTCTCTTTTTAGCAGAGTAGGGCCCGTGCTTACAATGTTTGGTAGGAAAACAGCGTACTGCCCCAAGGAGTGACTTCGCATGTATATGCAGCTTCGTTTCGTGCTCAAACCCCTCCTGCAACGGGTATACCATCACGATGTGGTGGGTGCTGAACACATCCCTGGTGACCAAGGTGCCATATTGGCAAGTAACCACGTGTCCTTTGTGGATTCTCTTTTCTTGCCACTTGCCGCACCCCGTCAGGTCTTTTTCCTGGCCAAATCAGACTATTTCACTACCCCAGGCCTCAAAGGTAGGTTGATGAAATGGTTTTTTACCTCGGTGGGGCAGCTTCCCATCGATCGTTCTGGTGGAGCTAAATCAGCCCAGTCTCTTGCCGCGGCAGTATCAGCCTTGCGAGAGGGGAAACTGGTGGGCATTTACCCAGAGGGCACCCGCAGCCCCGATGCCCGCCTCTACCGGGCAAAAATTGGTGTTGCCCGCCTAGCACTTGAAGCTGGAGTTCCTATTATCCCGGTTGCGCAACTGGGCAATGAGTATGTT
Organism: Rothia sp. P5766; assembly: GCF_048513555.1. Taxonomy (NCBI): domain Bacteria; kingdom Bacillati; phylum Actinomycetota; class Actinomycetes; order Micrococcales; family Micrococcaceae; genus Rothia; species Rothia sp. P5766. Next base: position 26,192 of record NZ_JBLXXS010000002.1, read on the forward strand.
CAGAGGCCGGGATCTAATAGGTTGCATGTGCGCCACCAGGGGAAAGCCATCCGCGTGCGAACCATTATTGGTGAGCCGATTGATACGACCCCCTACGCTCACCGGGAAGACCAGTGGGCCGCTCAACGGGAACTTGCTGATTTAGTTATGCAGAAAATTAGTGAACTCACCGGCAGAAAGATTATCCCAGCCTATGCTGGCGATATTAAGAAGCTTATGGCCTCTGAGAACATCAGCGCAGATGAAGCACTGCGCAGGTTGCACCCTGATTACACCCCCTAAGCGAGGAGGGTATGTGCCCCGGCTCATCATGGAAGCCTAGACCGGTTAGGGGTGTCATATGATGGACTCGCATTGTAGGGCACCCCAACCAAGACCATACTTTATCAAGAAAGCCTTTCCCCACGAGGCAGAGAACGACCACTATACTAAGGATTTATCGCGTCATGACCTCCGATATCAGCCCCAGCACCAAGAATTTATCTGAACTCGACGAGTGGCGTTCCCTCAAGATTGACCAGCACCCTCAGTGGGTTAATCACCCAGATTTTGCCCAAGTCATGCGTGAACTGAGCACCGTACCTCCGCTTGTATTCGCCGGTGAAGTCGATCAGATGCGTGCTGATTTAGCGCGGGTGGCAAACGGTGAAGCTTTCCTCCTGCAAGGTGGTGACTGCGCCGAAACCTTTGCCGGTGCAACCGCAGATAAGATATCGGGCCGTATTCGTACCCTGCTTCAGATGGCGGTAGTCCTGACCTACGGTGCGTCTATGCCCGTTGTAAAGATGGGGCGTATGGCCGGGCAGTTCTCAAAACCCCGGTCCTCCAACGACGAAACCCGCAACGGGGTGACACTGCCTTCCTTCCGCGGCGAGATGGTCAATGGCTTTGACTTCACCGAAGAATCCCGAGTCCACGACCCTCGCCGTATGCTTCGCGGCTACCACACCAGCGCATCCACCTTGAATCTGATTCGTGCTTTCACCCAGGGCGGCTTTGCCGATTTACGACTGGTGAACTCCTGGAATAAGGGATTCACCTCTAACCCCGCTCACTCTCGCTACGAGTCTATCGCGGCCGAAATTGACCGAGCCGTCAAATTCATGGAGGCCTGCGGCACTGACTTTGGACCGCTCAAAACCACCGATGTTTACACTGGACATGAAGCTCTGCTCCTTGACTTTGAGCGTGCACTCACCCGCATTGATTCACGGACCAACCTCCCCTACGATACCTCAGCCCACTTCCTCTGGATCGGTGAGCGAACCCGCGGCCTGGACGATGCCCACGTCAACTTCCTATCCAAGGTCCGCAACCCCATCGGTGTGAAGCTCGGCCCCACTACCACCGCTGACGATGCGCTTGCCCTGATTGACAAGCTTGACCCGGAACGCGATCCTGGCCGTCTAACCTTCATTATCCGCATGGGCGCCGCTACTATTCGTAAGAAGCTACCGGCGATTGTCGAAGGCGTGCAGAAAACAGGTGCCAAGGTCGTTTGGGTTACCGACCCCATGCACGGCAACACCATCTCTGTTCCCTCGGGCTACAAGACTCGCCGCTTCGATGATGTGGCCGATGAAGTTCAGGGTTTCTTTGAGGTCCACGAAGCCCTGGGCACCTTCCCCGGTGGAATCCATGTTGAAATGACCGGCGACGATGTCGCTGAGTGCCTGGGCGGCTCTGATCCGATTGAGGAAGCGGCCTTTGCTGACCGCTACGAGACTCTATGTGATCCCCGCTTGAACCACCAGCAGTCGCTGGAAATCGCTTTCCAGGTTGCTGAGTACCTGGCCCGCCGCTAAAAGGGACAGTCTCAATCCGTTAGCTTTCTAGTTACTTACTGAAAAGCCATCTGCCCTATCTGGTACCAGATAGGGCAGATGGCTTTTAGTTTTGGTCGAAGCATAGAGCTAAAACAGTAGGGTAGCTAGCCACCAACCGATGAATCCGGCACCAACCAGACCAAGGAGTAAGAAGGCCGAGAAAGCTAGCAGGGCTACCGGCTGAGGTGCTGCTCGCCAGGGTTCAGCAGGGGAGCGGCGTTCTGCCTGGCTCTTAGCTGTGACGATGCCTGGACTCTGGTGAGCAGAATGTGCGGGAATGAAAGCATCACCTGCTTGCTGGGTTTGCCCTGCCCGACGTGGGGTATAACTAGCGGAGATGCTGGTTGCCGATGGCGCAGAGGCCGGTGCATTTGCTGCTTCCGTGGCAGGGCTTAGTCCAGAGAAGGCCACGGTGGTGTTGGGGTCCTGAGCCACGTCCCAGTAGAGAGTTTCATGGCCTGATCTGTCAGACTCTGGGGTAGCTGACGCGCTCGCCTTTTGTGTCGCCTGAGGCTTGGTCATGGGGCCCACACCGGCTATCTGGGTGGGGGCATAGACCTGAACCGGCGCTGAAGCGGCTGAACGCACCGCTTTCTCGTGCGCAGTCAGTGGCGCTGACGTATCAGCTTCTACATCAATGAGGTCATCGGCCTGTCCAAAAGCAGAGATAGGGGTGTTCCGATACACACGGGTCATGCCGGATCGGTCAGCGATTTCGGTAACGTCCTCCCACATCCTTGTGAGAGGCAGATCGGTTACTAGAGGTGCACGGAAAGCCCTCTCATCAGCGGTGGAACGGTTCAGACAGTCTTGAAGAGCGCGGTAGAGCTCGGTGGCATCTTGGGGTCGATCTGCAGGGTTGCGACGCGTAGACCAGCTGACTACACCCGCAATATCCGAGGAAATTCCGGGGGCCAGTTGAGTGACGGAGGGGATATCGGTGTTGGTGTTATGGTAGAGCACCTGCTGGTCATTTTCTGTTACCGCGAACGGCATACGGCCGGTGAGCATACGGTACATCATGACACCGGCTGAGAAAATGTCGCTGGCGGGTCCGACAGAAGCACGAACATCGAGAATCTCCGGGGCCACAAAGGAGGGCGTGCCCATGAGCTGGCCGGTCGCATTCTGGTCAGCGCGGCGGGTCAGGCCAAAATCGGAAAGCTTGATGGTCTGGTGCTCATCTTCAAGCAAAATATTGGCGGGTTTGATGTCGCGGTGAATGAGCCGGTGAGCGTGGACTTCTGACAGTCCCTCGACGGCAGGAATCATAATGGAGAGAAGCTCCCCGACCGAGAGCACAGGCCTTACCTTCAGTAGCTGAGAAAGGGTGCACCCGTGGACGTATTCCAGAACCAGGAACATCACCTGCTGTCCATGGACCTTCTCAGTGCCTGAGGCTATAACCCCTACCACATTAGGGTGCTTGATTTTGCTGAGCGCCGCACCCTCCCGGAAAAACTTCTGTTGCTGAGTGGGATCCGCAGAAAGGTGCGGTAAAAGCACCTTGACCGCAACGGGGTTATTGGACCACAAATCAACCGCGTGGTAGACCTCTGCCATGCCTCCGCGGGCTATCAGGTGGCCGACCTCGAAATGACCGTCAAAAATTACCCCGGTCAGCCAGGGGGCAGCAGCGTTCTGTTCAGACATCTTTACCATCTTACGTGCGCCAGCTAGCGGGCGGTAGTGCAGAAGTGATGAGGGTAAGAACACGTCATGCTACCGCTTACCCCGGTTCTAGGGCACAATGGTTAGGTGACTGATGATAAAACTACACCCCAAGTAATGAGCCTGGTAGGTAACTGGCTAACGATTCCGGATATTGCCGAAGCCCTTGACCTCAAAGTAACCCGCGTTCATAACCTACTTTCCGATGGCACTCTGCTTGCCGTTCGTGACCCCGAGAGCGGGGTTAGGAAAGTTCCCGCGCTCTTTATCCGTCAGGACCGTGTCCTGGAATCTTTGAAGGGTACCCTCATTGTTCTTAAGGACGCAGGGTTTACCGCCGAAGAAGCTATCGTGTGGCTCTACACCGAGGATGACTCCTTGCCCGGTCGACCTATCGATGCTCTCCTTGAAGGCCGAAAGACTGAGATCCGCCGAAGGGCATCCGCTCTGGCCTGGTAAATCAGATGGATGCTCTGGACCGGGGTGCTGGTGTGCTGAATACAGCTACTGGCACCCCGGTCTTTTTATGAGCTACGGTTCAGAGCCTTAGCTGCAATTTCTCGGAGGGCCTGCATCACATCTGCATCGATGCTCAGCTCTGCCAGCTGGGTCAGTGCCTGCTCGCTCTTTTCGCTAATCATTGCCTCGGTGGCCTCTAGCGCGCCGCTATTTCGCATGAGGTCCTGGAGGGCCGTGATAGTTGCGGGATCCAGCTGGGGGGAACCCAAGGATTCCTCCAGGAAAGCTCGTTCTTGGGCTGAAACTTTCATGGCGGTAAACGCCGTAAGCACGGTCCGCTTGCCCTCTCGGAGATCATCTCCGGCAGGTTTCCCGGTTGTCTCAGGCTCCCCAAAGACACCTAGCACATCGTCCCTGAGCTGGAAACCTTCTCCCAGGGGGAGGGCAAAAGTCCGGTACCCATGGAGCAGGGAGGACGGCTCCCCATGCTTCAGGTCCTGCCCAAGAGCACCGCCTAAGGCCAGAGGGTGTTCACAGGAGTACTTTGCTGACTTAAAACGAATTACGTTGAGAGCGCGTTCAAGGGCCAGCTCGGGTTCTTCTTCTGGGACAACTTCACCCACAATATCGAGGTACTGCCCGGCCATAACCTCGGTTCTCATCAGGTCAAAAATAAAACGGGCTTCGCTCTGTGCTGTCAGCTCAGGAATAGAAGAGAACACCATCTCTGACCACGAAAGGCAGAGATCACCCGCCAGGATTGCACTAGAAACGCCGAAAGTTTCGGCGCTGGTTTTGTAGCTAAGGTCAGTGTGCATGGCTTCAAAGCGGCGGTGTAGGCTGGGGGCACCACGGCGGGTATCGGAAGCGTCAATAATGTCATCGTGAATCAGCGCAGCAGTCTGGAAGAGCTCAATAGCAAGCCCGGCTTTAACGATAGATGGAGTCAGACCGGCACCGCCTGAACCGCGATATCCCCAGTAGGCAAGAAGCGCCCGTAGTCGTTTGCCTCCGGAGGAAAGAGATTCTATGGAGTCAAGCAAAGGGAGAGTCTCCTTGGAAACAGCCAGCATAATTTCTCTTTGCCGCGCAAAGAAACGCTGTCTTTCAAGCTCCAAGGCCTCAAGATAGCGGGAGGTTTCCAGAGAGGCGGGATCGGATGCTTGCTGGGGGGTCATGGCGTCCTTGGGTGGTATGAGCAGGTGTAACCAGTCTAGTGGATTGAATGATTGGTCTGGCAAAGTTTGGGTATCTCGACTAACCTAGATTGTTAGAACATATATTCTAATTGCTGTAAAGGTCGGTGCCAGGTGGGGTGGGAGAGTCGGGAGCGCTATCAGCTGAGGAAGCCAGCGCCCGTAATCATGCACCTTGACATGGATGCCTTCTTCGTGAACGTGGAATTGCTTTTCCGGCCAGAACTCAAGGGGCGCAGCATCATTGTCGCCAGGAACACTCCGCGTTCTGTGGTCACTTCTGCTTCCTATGAGGCTCGAAAGTATGGTGTGGGCTCAGCCATGCCTTTAGCTAGGGCCTTGCAACTGTGCCCTAATGCTGTTGTGGTTGAGCCATCCTCTAACTATCGTGACTACTCCCGTAAGGTCATGGCTATTCTGCACCGGATTACAGACCGGGTGGAGCAGGTCAGCGTAGACGAGGCTTTTGTCGATCTCACCTCGGCTATCCGCGCCCAGGGCAACCCTGTACAGATTGCTCAGAAGGCGCGGCGACAGATAGCTGATGAACTGGGGCTCCCATCATCAGCGGGCATTTCTTCTACGAAATTTATTGCCAAAATGGCGTCCTCTGCTTCTAAGCCCAAGGGCCTCTGGGTCATTCCGCCCCACAAAATACAGGATTTTTTGGACCCTATGCCGGTGGGGCGGCTCTGGGGTGTTGGGGCCAAGACCTCTGCCCATCTTGAGGGACTGGGGATACATACAGTCAAGCAACTTCGGGGGTACGAGCTAGGGCGGCTCCAAAGTCGCTTTGGGCTGTCTGCCGGAACTCATCTGTTTGAGATGTCGAGGGGCATTGATCGTCGTGCGGTAGAAAACCACCGGGTTGAAAAATCCATAGGAGCCGAGCATACATTTCTTGAGGACCAACAAGAAGCCACAGTCCTGGCTACTGAGCTCTATGGCCTGTGCCTGACTGTCGCGCGGCGTCTGCGTGCTTCGGGTAAGCAAACCCGTAGCCTGAGCATCAAAATTCGTTATTCCAACTTTGAGACGCTGACCCGATCCTGCCCTCTTCTGGGGGCAACAAGCTCAGGGCGGCAGATCTTCGAAGCGGTTCAGGCCTATCTCAGTCGGAATGGAATTCTCGACTCTCGCGGGAATTCTCACCGGCCGATCCGTCTGCTGGGGGTACGCGCTGACAAGCTGGAGGCTCAGAGTGCAGGGGTGCAACTCGCCCTGCTTCAGGATGACCTCGATGTGGGTGACTTTGACCGCCACCAGCATTGGCAGGGCGCTGAATCTACCATGGACCTCATCCAGGCAAAGTTCGGGGCTAGAGGTTTGATACCTGCACGGTTGCTGATGGCCGACCAAAGAAAAGGGCCCCTAGAATAAAATTCAAACCCTTGCGGCTTTTTCTTGGGTCTTTAGCCTGACAAAATGTAAGATGGTTAGACTGAAATGGTTCGGTACCTGGCCTGCGTTTGAGCGCGGTTCTCGGTAACTTTCCAGTCCTTTCCACAAGCTCTAGGAGATGCCATGGCGCTATCGGAACGCGAGAAAGAACTTCTTGCTCAGCTTGAGAAGCAGCTCAATGACGATCCTGCTTTCGCATCTACTATGACCGGGCCGCAGGATGTCGTGGCTCCCGCTTTGACTGCATCACCTCGTCACCTGGTTCTAGGTGCCCTGGGGGCTGTCCTGGGTTTGGGTGTGATCATCGCCGGTGTAGCCAGCAAGCTCATTATTGTGGGTGTCCTCGGGTTCCTCCTTGCTAGTGCTGGCCTATATTTTGCAACTACCGCTCCCCGGAACTCCTCCCCGAAGGCAGGAAAGGGAGTATCTGCCCCCAGGTCCTCTAAAGGGCCCTCATCCTTTATGAGGGGACTAGAGGAGAAATGGGATAAGCGCCAAGGCGGTACACGCTTTTAGGCAGGCAGTTCTTTGGACCGCCCGGTAGCTACCGGGCGGTTTTTTGTGCCTTAAAGAGATTTGCTGTTTTTAAACGAATTAAGAGGCAAAAAGGAATTCCTGTTTAATGCACGAACCTGCATAAACCTCAGCGGTGGCTTGAGTGTGAAAACGCTCAAAAACTTATTGAAAATTCTAGTTTTGGTATATGCAGTGGGGCATTGTGGAGTAAAGTGGAGGGGTAGAGCAATACTGGTGTAGTTTCCCGTTGGGTTCGGAAGCACACGAAAAACGAGAGCAAGAGGTGGTGGTGTGATGTTTCTAGGGACGCACACTCCCCGTCTTGACGCTAAAGGCAGGCTCATTTTGCCGGCTAAGTTCCGCGAACAGCTTGAGCCTGGGCTTGTCCTAACGCGCGGTCAGGAGCGTTGTCTCTACGTTTTTACTGTCTCTGAGTTTGAACGTATTCATGAGCAGTTGCGTGCGGCCCCGCTGTCTTCAAAGCAGGCAAGAGACTACATTAGAGTTTTTCTATCGGGAGCCTCAGATGAGGTCCCCGATAAACAGGGACGAATTACTATTCCTCAGAATCTGCGGGACTACGCCGGGCTTGAAAAGGAGCTCACGGTCATCGGCGCAGGTTCAAGGGCTGAAATCTGGAGTACGGAGGCTTGGGAAACCTACCTCCGGGAACAAGAGGAAAGCTTTGCAGAAACAGACGAGGACATTCTTCCGGGGCTCATGCTCTAAAGACTTTCACTAGCTGACAACCAACCACCACTGCAAGGAGCTAAAACCTTGACTCAGGTAGAGAACATCTCACCCGGCAAGGCTGCCAAAGACAGGCACGTTCCGGTCATGCTCGACCGTTGCCTGGACCTTCTTGCGCCCGCAATCTCCCGCCCAGGTGCTGTGGTTATTGATGGAACACTCGGTATGGGTGGGCATTCAGAGGCTATGCTGGAACGATTTGAGGGGCTGACCCTGATTGGTATCGATCGTGATCTCATGGCTCACCGGTTGGCAGGTGAGCGCCTTGCTCGTTTTGGTAAGCGCTTTATCCCGGTACACGCCGTCTACGATGAGATTCCCCGGGCTATGGAGGAAGCCGGTGTCAGCGAGGTCGATGGTGTTCTCTTTGATCTGGGCGTTTCATCCATGCAACTCGATGAACGTGAACGCGGTTTTGCCTACTCCTACGACGCACCTTTGGACATGCGCATGGACGGCACGGAAGAACTCACCGCAGCAATCGTAGTGAACACTTACGAAGAGACTGAACTGCGGCGTATTATTCGCCAGTGGGGCGAGGAAAAGTTTGCTGCCCGCATCGCTCAGAGAATCGTGGCGGCCCGCGCTGAACGGCCTTTTGAAACGACGGGTGAGTTGGTTAAGGTTATCCAGCAGGCTGTTCCTCTTGCCGCACAACGTAAAGGCGGTCACCCCGCTAAGCGCTCCTTCCAGGCGCTCCGTATTGAAGTTAACCATGAACTTGATGCGCTCGAACGAGCTATCCCCGCCGCAATTGATGCCTTGAATATGGGTGGTCGGTGTGTTGCCATGAGCTATCACAGCCTGGAAGACAAAATTGTTAAGCGGAGCTTCACCGCACGTTCAACATCGAGTGCACCCAAGGGTTTCCCCGTGGAGCTTGAGGAACACAAACCCGAACTTAAGATTATAACTCGGGGTGCTGAGCCTCCCACAGAGCAAGAAATTCAAGAAAACCCGCGGGCGGCCTCAGCAAAACTAAGAGCAGCAGAAAAAATCAAGACCACTAAGGTAAAACCATGAGCGCGGAACCCCGATTCCCTATTGCAGCTGACTCTGGTACAGCGGATGCTAAACCGCGCCTGACTGTGGTCCCTGCTGAGGCTGGGACTTCCAGCCCGGCACGTCGTCCCCTGTCTCGTTCTCGGTCTTTGAAAGCGCAGTCAAACCGCTGGCGTGTTTTCATTGCCCTGGGTGCAATGCTGGTTGCTTTGCTCACTGTACTTGTACTTAGCATCGTCATGGCGTCTCGTCAGTACAAGCTGGTGGAGCTTCGTTCGCAAGAGCAGGCTCTCAGCCAGGAAAATGAAGCGCTTGTTCAGGAGATTGAGTACTACCAGGCACCCCAGGATCTGGCCATCCGCGCCAGCCAGCTTGGCTTGGTAGCAGGTTCAAGCCAAGCTACGCTGAATCTAAATACGGGAGAGATTACCGGTATTCCTATGGCAGCTGAGAAGGGTCAGGCAGAAAGCAAAAACCGTATTGCCCCTCCGGCTCTGTCCGATACCCAAGCCTATGAGAAAGCTCAGGCCCAGGCCGAGGAAGAGCGCAAGAAGGAGGAACGCAAGAAGCAAGAAGAAGCTAAGGCAAAGGCTAAAGCTAAAGCATCGGCTAGAGCATCATCCAAGGCTTCGCCTCAGCCTTCCACTCCCTCCAGCGCACCCGCCAACCGGTAACCATGGCTTATACGCTCAGGTGCTTGCCTAAGAAGGCAGGCACCTCAGCGCATCAGCATCAGCGCAACAACCAGGAAGACAGATACCGTGACAGAACCAGGTGGAACCATGAAGGGCTCGCAGTATGAAGATCCCGTTCAGGGGATAAAAGAGACTGTAGGGCGCCGTGGATTCTTAACCGGCACTATCGCGGCCGCTGGTTTTGGTCTTGTGGGTGCTCGTCTTGCCTACCTACAGGGGCTTGACCCCGACGGCTTAGCGGATGCTGCAAAGAAGAAAAGAACCCGCGAGCAGGTCATCCCCGCCCTGAGAGGGGAAATTCTCGATATCAACGGTAACGTCCTGGCTCGAAGCGTCCAAAGGTATAACATCACCGTTGATCAGTCCGCAGTTGGCCCCTTCAAAAGGTACGAGGAGGGGAGCAACAAGCCAGTTGAGGTAACTGCCACCGAGCTTGTCTACGAGCTAGCCGATATCCTTGAGATGAAAGATGAGGATATCAAAAACGCCTTGGACGGCAACCTGCGATACAAGGTAGTTAAAGATAATGTCACTCCTGCTATCTATAACAAGGTTCAAGCACTGGGGGCTCCCTATATATACGGTGAGATTCTGAGCGAACGTAAGTACCCCAACGGGCAGGTTGCTGGGTCAGTAGTAGGTCGCTACAGCATCGTTGAGGAAGCCGTTGACGGGACCAGTAACCAAACCCGAACCGCCAATAACTCTGTGGGTATTGAACGAACCATGGGAGAGCATCTGGCGGGTAAGGACGGACTGCGAGTCTATGAAATCTCCGCTGACGGTATCCGTATCCCTATCGGAGATGAACAGAACACACCCGCTGAAGACGGTAAAAACATTCGCCTTACTATCAACCAAGACGTTCAGTATTTTGCTCAGCAGGTTGTCAAGGCGCGTGCTGATGAGCTCAAAGCTGAGTGGGGCACTGCCATTGTCATGGATGTCCGTGATGGTTCTATCCTTGCGCTCGCGGATTCTTCTACCATGGATCCTGGCTCTGATAAGTTCGAGATTGCAGATATGAATCCCCGTGCTATCTCTCAGGTTTTTGAGCCGGGTTCGACGGAGAAGATCCTGACCACCGCTGCGGTTCTTGATGAGGGGCTAGTGACTCCCGAGACGGTTTTTGACGTGCCCGCCGAGCTAGTGATTGATCAGCAGACCATTACCGATGCTTTCGTTCACCCTGCCCAGAAGCGAACCGTAACTGGAATTATCGCAGACTCCATGAACACGGGTACCGTGATGATGGGGAGCAAACTGACCAAAGAACAGCGCTATAACTGGCTCAAGAAATTTGGCCTGGGAGACTTCACAGGGGTTGAGCTGACCGGTGAGTCTCAGGGACTGGTTAGTGATTGGCGGGATTGGGATATCCGCCAGCAGTACACCGTGCTCTTTGGCCAGGGTATCGCTCAGACGGCCCTCCAGACCGCCATGATTTATCAGGCCATTGCTAACAAGGGCGTCATGCTCAAGCCCCGCATCATCGATGCTGTTCTCGATAATCAGGGGACCGAGGAAAAACGCCCTGTTGAGGAGGGCACCCGAATTGTTAGCGAGGAAACTGCCCGCAAGACCCTGAGCATTATGGAAGCCGTTGTCTACGAGGGCGGTGCCAAGGGTGCCCAGGTTGAGGGGTACAGGGTTGCCGGTAAAACCGGCACCGCTGAAAACGTAGGAAAGAACTCATCGACCTATGACGGTTGGACTACCTCCTTTGTGGGGGTTGCGCCTTCGGAAGATCCGCGCTTTTTGGTCTCTGTCACGATCCATCGCCCTCAAACAACAGCCGCCGCTGTAGGCCTAGCTAACACAACCGAGCAGTTCGCTGAGATTATGGAGAAGACCTTGCACACCTATAACGTGCCGCGTTCTTCAACGGAGCCTCAGCTGACCCCCAAATTTGCCGAGGGTCACGATGAAACCGGCTAAAGTAGAGGCTACGAATAAGGGGCGCTGCCCAGAGCGCCAGATAAAGTTTTAATTTCACTCGCTATACCTGGAGGGAAACCCCGTGAACAATCAAAGACTGCTCAACGGTAGCGCACAGACTCTGCGCCCCCGTCAGGTTAACCGCACCAGCTGTGTGCAGGTTGCTGAGTGGCTTATCGATCTGGGGCAGGAGGCACGACATGTGCAGGAAGCCGCTGCGCCTATTAGCGGTATCACCCTGGACTCGCGTGAGATTCAGAAAGGTGATCTGTATGTTGCTCTGTCGGGGGCAAAGACTCACGGTGCTACCTTTATTGCTGCGGCCTTAGAGCGTGGGGCTTCCGCAGTTTTGACTGATGCTGATGGCCTTGAACTTATAAAGCAGGACGGGGCTTTGCCGCAGGGACTGGGCGTGATTGTGACCGCCGACGTACGGGCAGCGGTTGGGCCACTTTCTGCTCGTATCTACGGTTCTCAGCCTGCAAACGGGGGAGCACCCCGACTCTTTGCCGTGACTGGAACCAACGGCAAGACAACTACCACCTACATGATTAACTCAGCTATGCAGGCTCTGGGCCACACCACGGGCTTGATCGGCACCATTGAGATTTTGGCTGGTGGCCAGGCAATTCCTTCCAAGCTAACAACCCCGGAGTCGCCCCACGTCCATTCTTTGATTGCGCTCATGAGTGAGCAGGGTATCAGCAGCGCAGCTATGGAGGTTTCCTCACACGCTCTGGACTACCGGCGTGTTGATGGCATTCGATACGATGTTGCTGGTTTTACCAACCTGACCCAAGACCACCTAGATTTGCACGGCACCATGGAGAAATATTTTGAGTCCAAGGCCGAGCTTTTCACCCCCCAACGCACCCGCCGTGCGGTGATTACCGTTGACGATGAGTGGGGTCAGAAGATGGCTGACCGTGCTATCAAGAATCTGGGGAGCCGCGCCGTCGTTCGCTTGGCGACCAAGAGGGGGGCTGGCTTTGAAGCCGGGTCGGAGCTGTCTACGCTAGGGCCTTCCGACTGGAAGCTGATTCGGGTTCAGCGGAGCGGAATCGGACACAGCTTTGTGCTGGAACGCGGGGACGGCTTGCAACTGGCAAGCTCGACTCAGCTCCCTGCGGACTTCAACGTCTCAAATGCTGCTCTAGCTGCCCTGATGGTCTTTGAGTCTGTCCAGCATGAAGGGGAGCGGAGCCAGGTGGCAGAGAAGCTCTCTCGCTCTGAAACTCTGGCACCCGTGGTCCCTGGGCGGATGCAGCTCATTTCTACCGCTCCGACTGCACTGGTCGATTTTGCCCATAATCCCGATGCCCTTAAACGGGCTCTTGAAGCAATCGAACCAGCTAATCCCAAGGGCAAGATTATTATCGTCTTCGGCGCCACCGGTGAACGGGATCAGACCAAACGGCCTCTCATGGGGCAGATTGCCGCATCCTACGCCGACATCGTAATCGTGACCGACGATGATCCGCACCATGAAGCTCCTGGCCCGATCCGTGAGGCCGTTGAATCAGGTGCCTTGGCCGCCGTTGAAGGCGGGGCCCGAGCTCAGCAGGTGTTCAATATCGAGCCTCGTTCAGCCGCTATCAACCGGGCTATTGAACTGGCCGGTCCCGAAGACTCTATCCTTATTGCTGGTAGAGGGCACGAGGTGGCTCAGGACGTAGCTGGAACAGACCTTGAACTCGATGACCGAGTCGAAACAGCATGTGCGCTCCTGGCCGCTGGTTACAGCGTCCTACCCGCTTATCAGAACGAACAGAAGTAGCTTAAGGTAAACCCATGATTGAACTGTCTGCCCTTGAGATTACCGCCGCTGTGGGAGGAACCCTATTGGGCCTATCCGAAGCGGAGGCGGCTGCTATTTCGTGTACCTCAGCTACAACCGACTCCCGCCAAGTCACTGCCGGTTGCCTTTTCCTAGCTAAGCCGGGTCAAGTGACTGACGGCCACAATTTCCTACCCCAGGCTTTTGCTGCGGGCTCACGGCTGGCTCTGGTGGAGCGCGAGGTCAAGGACGAAGCTGGGGTTCCCTACCCTTCAGTACTCGTAGATGACGTTGTCCTGGCGATGGGGCAGCTGGCCGCCTTCATCCTTGCTCGTCTGCGTGAACGTGGTGAGGTAACCGTGGTGGGTATTACCGGTTCAGCGGGTAAAACTACGACCAAGGACCTCCTGGCCGCTATCTTTGGAGCAGTGGGCAAGACCGTGGCACCAGTCGGCTCATTCAACGGTGAGGTGGGGGTTCCACTGACCGTGTTCCGTGCGGAGGAAGATACCCGTTATCTGGTCATTGAAATGGGGGCAGACCGGGTCGGCAACATTCGCTACCTGACTGACATGATTCAGCCTGACTACGGAATTATCCTCAAGGTTGGTACCGCTCACGCCGGTGAATTTGGGGGCGTCGATAAGATCGAAGCAACCAAGGGTGAAATGGCTGAAGGTGTTCGTCATGGGTTGGGACTCAACATTGACGATTACAGGGTACGACGCATGATTAACCGTGCAAGTACACCCGTGACTTACTTTGGTGTGGCGGGTCGGGAAGCTGAGCTGACCACCACGTCCAACCCCGGGGTAACCGAGGAACGTGTGATTGCGGAAAACCTGAGCACGAACTCCCAAGGCAAACCTGAATTTACGCTTATTTTCCCTGATGGGCAGAGGTATGAGGTGTCATCCCAGCTCATCGGTGAGCACCACGTCTACAACCTGTTAGCGGCAGCTACCCTTGCCTACCAAGCTGGTATCCCAACCGACGTCATTGCGCAGAACCTTATCTCCTCTGCCGCAGCTTCTAAATGGAGAATGCAACGCACTGACCGGGCCGATGGCGTAACCGTCATTAACGATGCCTACAACGCTAACCCCGAATCCATGACAGCAGCCTTGCAAACTCTTGCTTCTTTGGGCCGGCAACCCGGCACCAACAGAACATGGGCGGTTTTGGGAGCCATGCTGGAGCTGGGGGAGCAGAGCCTCACCGAGCACGACCGAATCGGCCAGCTCGCTGTACGACTCAACATCTCCAAACTAATTGCAGTGGGCGAGATCGCTAAACCGATATATAACACCGCCCATTTGGAAGGTTCCTGGGGGAATGAGGCAACCTGGGTTGCTACCGGCGAAGAGGCCTTCGAACTCTTGCAAGGCCAGCTTGAACCAGGCGACATTGTACTTTTCAAGTCCTCAAATGGAGCTGGCCTGGGCATTCTAGGCCAACAGGTTGCAGACTTTGAGGGCAACCTCACCGTACCGGTGAGCTCAAAAGGCTCAAATCAGCCCTGGAAGAGCGCCGGTGACTTTGCACAACCGCTAAACTCTTTCAGTGGTGCAGAAACTGCTTCTGCCACCAACACTTCAGACAACTTATAACTGGGAAGGCAAAGACACCACATGATTTCTATCTTGTTGGCTGCGGCTTTGGGCCTGATCATTTCGATTGCAGCGACTCCGGTCTATACCCAATGGCTGGTCAAGCAGCAATTCGGACAGTTCATCCGCGAAGACGGGCCCACATCACACCAGGTTAAACGCGGCACCCCCACTATGGGTGGTGTGGTGATGATGGTAGCCACCGTACTCGGTTTCTTCCTTTCCATGGCCTTGACCCCCTTGCTGACAGGCGTGGGGCAGGCCCCTTCCGCTTCGGTCTTACTGACCATGTTCCTTATGCTGGGCATGGCCGGCGTGGGTTTCATTGACGATTTCTCAAAGATTTGGAAGAAGCAAAGCGAAGGCCTGACACCTAAGGGCAAGATTATTCTGCAGGGGCTCATCGGCACGCTTTTTGCGGTAGGTGTTCTCCTGATCAAGGATGACCGGGGCTGGTCACCTGCCAGCTACCACCTATCCTTCACCCGTGATATCTCTTGGCTGAACCTGGCTTTTGCTGGCCCTCTTATTGGCATGATTCTCTTCATTATCTGGGCTAATCTGATTGCCACGGCAACCACTAACGCGGTTAACCTGACCGATGGTCTAGACGGCCTGGCAACCGGCGCAGCCATTATGGTCTTCAGCGGCTACCTTTTGATTTCTATGTGGCAGGCTCAGCACCTGTGCGTTCCCGGCTCCTTGGACAGGGTCTGCTATGAGGTTCCTGATTCCGGCCAAATGGCGGTTCTTGCCGCTTCACTGATTGGTGCCCTCATCGGCTTTCTCTGGTGGAACACCTCACCGGCAACCATCTTCATGGGAGATACCGGCTCATTGGGCCTGGGTGGCGCACTGGCTGCTTTCGCCATTATTACCCGCACCCAGATGCTCCTGCCCATCATCGCGGGGCTCTTCGTGACGATTGCTATCTCCGTTATTCTGCAGGTGGGTTACTTCAAGCTCAGTGGTGGTAAGCGCATCTTCCGTATGGCTCCCCTCCAGCACCACTTTGAATTGAAGGGCTGGGCCGAGGTCAACGTCGTTATCCGCTTCTGGATTCTGGCGGGCCTCTTTGTAGCGGTAGCCCTCGGTATTTTCTACGGCGACTGGCTTATCATCAACGGAGGTGCCTTCTAATGCAGGCAACAAACGCTAATCCCGTGTACGGCTACGAGCGACTTGAATCGCTAACTCGTTGGGAATCTGACTGGGCTGGGTTGCGTGTTGTAGTGGCGGGTCTTGGTATCAGCGGTTTCTCAGCAGCAGACACTCTGATTGAACTGGGAGCTCGTGTTGTTGTCGTCGATGGGAATGATAACGAGGTCACCCGTGGCAAAGCAGACACCCTGGCGATTGTTGGTTCTGCCGGGTCTGTACTTGGGCCCGACGCTATGGAAGCGCTTCCCCTGGTAGACGGTCAGCCAGCAGAGCTCGTCGTGACCTCACCCGGGCTTGCCCCTACCATCGGCATCCTGGCCGATGCTGTAGGCCAGAAAATCCAAATCTGGGGAGATGTTGAACTTGCCTGGCGACTGCGTGAGAGGGAGGGACGAACCCTAGCACCCTGGCTCTGTATCACCGGTACCAATGGCAAAACCACCACCGTTGGCATGACTGAATCAATTCTGCAAACGGCAGGTCACAAAGCTATCGCGGTGGGCAACGTGGGTACACCTATCCTCGATGCCCTGCGTGACCCGGTTGATTACGACTTCTTCACCGTTGAACTCTCTAGTTTCCAGCTCCACTGGACCTACTCCATGTCACCGCTCGCTTCAGTTGTGCTGAATGTGGCGGAGGACCACGTGGACTGGCACCAAGGCTACGCCAACTATCTGGCCGATAAGGCACGCATTTACGAGAACACTCAGGTTGCCTGCATCTTTAACGCCAACCAGCAAGAAATTGTTCAGATGGTTGAAGAAGCTGACGTAGTTGAGGGCGCACGAGCTATCGGTTTTTGGGCTGATACCCCCGGGCTTTCTATGGTCGGTGTTATTGACGGTTTACTCGTTGATCGTGCTTTCCTCGAAGACCGCCGCAACCAGGCTTTAGAGCTGGCAGAGGTTGCCGATACCGGACAGCTCCCCACCAGACACACGGTGGAGAACGCGCTGGCCGCCGCTGCCCTGGCACGAGCTGCCGGGATCTCTCCCGAGGAGGTCAAAGCGGGCCTACTGAACTATCAGCCGGGTGCTCACCGTATCCAGCTTGTGGCTAATACTCACGGGGTGCTCTGGGTCAATGACTCCAAAGCCACCAACCCGCACGCAGCCAACGCGTCTTTGAGTTCTTTCACGCCCGTGATTTGGGTTGCCGGGGGGCTTTCCAAGGGAGTTACCTACGATGAGTTGGTAGCCGAACATAAGGACAGGCTCAAAGCCGTTGTCGTCATCGGAACCGATACCGCTGCCCTGATCTCAGCTTTGGCTAAGCAGGCACCGGCAGTGCCCGTCTATAACATGACTGAGAGCCCGCTCCTAGCTGATGCTCGTGACGGAAGAGCCGTCATGGGACTTGCTGTGGCTAAAGCCCACGAACTCTCAGCCCAGAATGACACGGTTCTTATGGCCCCCGCAGCGGCTTCTATGGACCAGTTCGTTTCTTACGCCGATAGAGGCAATGCCTTCATCGACGCGGTAGCAGATCTTGTGAACCAGATTAATTCTTAGTACTAACAGGGGGAGCACCGATACGTCTAGGTGCTCTTCTTCCAGCATCTAACCCGCCGGGTGAGTGCCACCTGACTGAAGAGAAGAGAACCGGAGCATGAACCTTACAGCCTCCCCATCATCGAAGAATCAGCAGAGCCGGCTGGGCGGTTTGATCACCAAGGTCCGGGATATCTGGGAGCAGGCCCAAACACGTTTGGGCTCGATGGTGCTGACCGATGTGCCCATCGTCCTGTCTGTTGCCGCGTTTGTTCTATCTATCTTTGGTGTGATGATGGTTCTTTCGGCATCAAGTGTGGAGCAGATTTCCGTGGGGCACACTCCCTATGGCCAGGCCAGCACCCAGGGGGTATTCGCTGCGGTTGGCATCCTGCTCATGCTGATTGTGGGGTTCCTGGTACCTGTTAGGTTTTATAGGCCCCCCCTCGCGCTTAACCTCGCGATGCTGGTTGTTGTTGCCCTTCTCGTTGCCGTGATGTTTTTTGGAAGTGTGGTTAACGGTAATCGCAACTGGCTGAATGTTTTTGGCTTCAGTATGCAGCCTTCTGAGTTTGCCAAGCCCGTGATGATTTTGTGGTTAGCCTCCGTATACTCCCGCCAGGGCAGAATTGACCGGGGGACAACTGGCCAGGCGCTCTATAAAGCGCTCTTTCCCGCGATCCTGGGGTTTGGCTTGGTCGTGGCTCTCATTTTGGCCGGTCACGACGCTGGGACGGTTCTGATTTACGTTATGTTCTTCGGAGCTATCTTCATGGCTGCGCGCCCGTCGCCTTCAACGGTTCGCATCGGCATTGTGGCGCTCTTGATTGGGGCTCTTGCTCTGGTAGTAACCAGCCCTAACCGTATCGAGCGTATCCTTAACACCTTTTCTTTCTGGAGCGAATGCCAGGAAACGACCTGTGATCAGGCAAACTCAGGCTTGGCAGCGCTGGCAACCGGTGGGTTCTGGGGGGTTGGCTTAGGCCAGTCTCGTCAGAAATATAATTACCTTCCTGAGGCCCACAACGACTACATCTTTGCTGTGATCGGTGAAGAGCTGGGGCTGGTGGGTGCGGTAGCTCTGATTCTCTTGTACGCTGCCCTCATCTACTGCTCGATGCGTATTCTTTTGCGTTCTTCAGATTTGTTTATCCGTTACGCGACCATTGGCATCATCACCTGGATAGCCGGTCAGGCTTTGCTAAACATCAGCATGGTCGTTGGCATCATGCCCGTTATTGGTGTGCCCTTGCCTTTCATTTCTGCCGGTGGTTCTTCTCTGGTCTCCGTGCTATTTGGTGTGGGCGTGCTGATTGCCTTCGCCCGGCAGACCCCACTTAACCCGATTGTGGGGGAACGTACCGGCCTGGTAAACGCCAAGAAGCAAAAGGACGATGCCCGTCGCGTGGCTCTTGGGCGTGTGGTTGCTCGAGAACAGATTGCACTAGCCAAGGACCCCGATGGTGCCGGGTGGACCCTTGAAAAGTTCCTGGACCGGTGGAAGGCCCTCGTTGATGGAGGCAAGGCTCGCCCCAATGGTAAAAGTCATAACCGCTCGCAAGGAAAGGCGTCAGCTCTGGGTGAGAGCCAGGCTTCGGTACCGCGACAGCAGACAAGAAGGCCGGGGCAGGCTCCTGTGCCTGGAGGCCAAAAGCTAGCGACTACTGCACCGCGCTTAAACACCGGTGAACCCCTTCGTCCTCAGCGGACTCAGCAGAAGCCGCCGGCTTCATACCAGAGTGGCTCAGTTCAGGCTTCTGGCTCAGCCACACGGCCTCCAGCAAACGCTGAAGGCACCACTGCACCAGCTCCTAAACCCCAGCATCAGGTAAAACAGGCTCCTGCTGAGGGGAGCGCCCATGTTCAGCGCCTAGCCCCACAAGAGCGGAAAGTTCCTCAAGGCCTGCGTACCATCCGCAAGGCACGAGATTTACCTAATCACAAAAAATAAGGGCAGGTTACACTGAACCCTTTGCGCTCAAAGTGTGCCAAGAGCCCATGACGCGTAAACTTAAGGGGCGAAACTGAACCCTAAGGGAGTGAAATATCCTATGACCCATGCACCTACTGTCGTGCTTGCCGGTGGCGGAACTGCCGGGCATATTAACCCTATGCTTGCTATCGCTCGGGCTATCCAAGACCGTGAGCCGGAGGCAAGGATTCTTACGGTAGGTACCGAAAACAGCATGGAGGCTACCCTGGTTCCCGAAGCTGGATTTGAGATTAGCTTTATCCCTAAGGTTCCTTTCCCCCGCCGTCCCAGCCTCGAAGCTCTGAAATTCCCCCTGCGCTTTCGCGGTTCCCTAAAGCAGGCGGAGAGCATCCTGCGCGATACCAAAGCGGACGTCCTGGTCGGTGTCGGTGGATATGTCTGCACACCCATGTACCTTGCTGCACACAAGCTAAATATTCCTGTGGTTATTCATGAGGCAAATGCTAAGCCCGGGTTGGCCAACAAAGCCGGTGCTAGGAAAGCTGCCCTGGTGGCCACTGCATTCCCCGATACCCCCATTGCCGGGGCGCGAACTGTGGGTATGCCGATGCGCCAGAACATTGCCTCTCTTAACCGGCCAGAGGCTCAAAAAGGTTCACGTGAACGTCTGGGGCTTGACCCCGATAGACCAACTCTGGTTGTCACGGGTGGATCGCTCGGCGCTTTGAACCTCAACCGTGCTATCTCTGAGATTATCGATGAGGTTCAGCCTGCCGGTTACCAGCTGCTTCATATCACCGGGCGCGATAAGGCGCTTAAAGATGCTGCCGGTGAGCTTAGGCAGGCACCCGGGTACCGTCAGGTGGAGTTCGTGACATCTATGGAAGACGTTTATGCTGCAGCGGATTTGATGATTGTGCGATCCGGCGCGGCAACCGTCAGCGAGATTGCAGCTGTTGGTTTGCCCGCAATTTTTGTGCCTCTGCCTATCGGTAATGGCGAGCAGGCCCTAAATGCGCAGTCTTTGGTATCTGCGGGTGCCAGCATACTGGTCAAGGACTCAGATTTCACTGCTAGCTGGTTCCGGGCTAATGTCCCGGCGCTTCTTGCAGATAAGGCTAAACTTAGCGACATGGCAGAAAAGTCCTACCGGCACGGCATCCGTGATGCCTCGCAGGTGATGGCAGAAGAAGTATTGAAGGCGGCTCGCGCATGACTGACTCATTGCTGGATCTTTCGATTGATCTTCCGGCACCTCTTAACCCTCCTTTCCCGGAACGGCCTGTGCTCTCTGAGCTAGGGGCAGTACATTTTGTGGGTATCGGCGGTGCTGGCATGTCTGCTGTTGCCCGTTTGATGCTGAGTGCCGGTATGTCCGTGAGCGGTTCAGACCAGGCAGAAAGCCCGGCTCTTGCCTCCTTGAGGGAACTGGGGGCCAAAGTTTCGGTCCCGCAGTCTGCTGAGAACATCGCTGGCGCTGATACCGTGGTCATCTCAACCGCTATCCAGGAAACTAACCCGGAACTGGCGGAGGCCCGCGCTCGGGGCCTGCGTATCCTTCATCGTTCAGAGGCACTTGCGGCCACCATGCGTGATTCACAGGTTATCGCTGTGGCGGGCACCCACGGCAAGACTACGACCAGCTCTATGATTTCTGTGATGTTCGACGGTCTGGGGCTGGCACCCTCGTTTGCTGTTGGGTCAACTATTGCCGGGTTTAACACCAACGCCCACCTGGGGGCGGCAGGGCCGGACTCCTGGTTTGTGGCAGAGGCCGATGAATCTGACGGTTCTTTCGTGCGCTACCGCCCTGAGATTGCGGTGATTACTAACGCAGAACCCGACCACCTCGACTTTTACGGCACAGATGAACGGGTATTTGAGGCTTTCCACCGCTTTATTTCCTCTATGGCTCCCGGTGGAGTCTTTGTGACCTGCGCCGATGACCGTGGTTCTGCCTTGCTTGCCTCGCGCGCACTTGCAGCTGGAGTGCATGTTGTGACTTACGGTGAGAGTGAAGACGCCATGGTGCGGATTACAGGCATCACCTCTGAAGGCACCGAATGCTCATCAAACCTTGTGTGGGATTTTACAGTAGCCCATAAAGCTCACAGCGGGCATATTACTCTGACCCTTCACGTCCCGGGGATTCATAACCAGCTTAACGCTACAGCTGCATTTGTGTGCGCTCTGATAGCAGGTGCGAGCCCTGAAGCCGCGGTTGGTGCGCTCAGCCAATTTTCGGGCACTGACCGTCGCTTTACGCTACGCGGTGAGGCGGCCGGTGTGAAGGTCTTTGACGATTATGCCCACCATCCCACCGAAGTGCATAGGGCCCTAGAAACCGGGCGGACAGTAGCTGAGGGGCATAACCTCTATGTTATTTTCCAGCCCCACCTCTTCTCGCGGACCAAAGAATTTGCTCGTGAATTTGCGGAATCTTTAGCTCAAGCTGATCGGTCATACGTTGTAGATATCTACCCGGCGCGCGAACAGCCCATTGAGGGTGTTACCAGCCATTTGATCACCGATGCGGGGTTCTCTGAGGTCCATTATGCTGCTAACGTCGATGAGGCACTTGATGCCCTTGTCGCCGCGGCCTTACCGGGCGACATCATTATGACGGTGGGAGCAGGGGATGTAACGAACCTTGGTCAGGTTCTCGTGCACAAGCTCTCTGATCGTGAAAGTGTGCGGGGCTAGTGGAGGAGCGCAATCAGGGCCCACAAGCTGATGAAGCTACTTCTTCGGCAACAGGTAAGGCAGGTAAACCGCGTATTAGGCTGAACTCTTCCAAGGTTGCACAGCTCGAAGAGTCGAATGACAATTTGGTTGATCTCTCAGAGAACAGCAAATTTGCTCAATGGCGTCAAAACCATAGCAAGATTTCTCCTGATCCTGTCATCGCAGAGGATGGGGGCAACCAACCTGCCCCTATTGCCCTCAACTCACGGCGAAAGAATCGCTGGAATTGGAAGAACTGGCTGTATGCAAGTTTGGCCTTGCTGGCTCTTGCAGCTCTATTTATTGGCCTTGTCTTCTTTTCACCTTTGTTGGCAACCCGCACTATCAAGGTGGAGGGAGCCTCTCTGCTTGATGAAGCAACTATCCAAGAGCAACTCAAGCAACTTGAGGGTGTGCCGATGACCCAAATTACAGAGTCTGAGGTAGCTTCGCTTATTGGTAATGAGAATGTACTTTACGGCCTTACCTTGCAAGCTAAACCGCCTCATGAGCTAGTTGTCCAGCTTCGTGAACGAGTTCCGGTTGCAGTTGTTGATAATGAGGGGATTTTTGTTCTCGTCGATAACGAGGGTGTACAGCTTGGTACAGCTCCTTCTGTTGAAGCTGCTGGGGTTCCTCTGGTCAGTGGCGGGCTCGAGATTCTGGGGAGCGGGGCCTTCCATACCGTAACAACAGTGCTGGCCGCTCTGCCGACCTCTATCCTGTCGCAGGTATCGGAAGCTAAGGCCGATTCCGCTTCGACTATCACCCTGGAGATGGTAGACGGAACGAAGGTCGTATGGGGCACTCCAGACGAAAGTGAACTTAAAGCTAAGGTTTTAGTTCAGCTGATGACATCTGTGGGTGCAGAAACTGCGGTCCAAACCTATGACGTCTCAAGTCCCCTTGTCCCCACCGTCAAATAGTTTCAACTTTTACCTAAGGTTGTTCTTTACCTAGAGATTTTCTGAGAAAAATAAGGCCTGAGGTAAAACTGGGGCGACATTGTTGGGTGAAGTTGATAATCTTTCATTGATTGAATCAATAGTTTTGTGCCAAATTCAACCTTAAATCTAAGGTTGATTTGCTCTGAAAACAGTAAACATAGTAGGGAATCCATGGATACAACAACTCCCCAGAACTACCTGGCAGTTATTAAGGTCGTCGGTATTGGTGGCGGCGGTGTCAACGCCGTCAACCGCATGATTGAGGTTGGTCTGCGAGGCGTTGAGTTTATCGCCATCAACACCGACGCTCAGGCGCTCCTGATGTCAGATGCCGATGTCAAGCTTGATGTAGGCCGTGAGCTGACTCGCGGTCTTGGTGCAGGCGCTAACCCCGATGTTGGTCGTCAGGCAGCTGAGGATCACGAACAGGAAATCGAAGAGGTCCTCAAGGGTGCCGACATGGTTTTCGTCACCGCTGGTGAAGGCGGTGGCACCGGTACTGGTGGCGCTCCCGTTGTAGCCCGTATCGCTCGCTCTCTTGGTGCCCTGACCATTGGCGTTGTCACCCGCCCCTTTACTTTTGAAGGTCGTCGTCGTTCCAACCAGGCAGAAACCGGTATCGCAGCACTGCGCGATGAGGTTGATACTCTCATTGTCATTCCTAACGACCGCCTGCTGTCTATCTCAGACCGCAACGTTTCTATGCTCGACGCTTTCAAGTCGGCTGACCAGGTTCTGCTCTCGGGTGTACAGGGTATCACCGACCTCATCACCACCCCCGGTCTGATTAACCTTGACTTTGCAGACGTTAAGTCCGTTATGCAAGGTGCCGGTTCGGCACTTATGGGTATCGGCTCGGCATCGGGTGAAGACCGTGCTGTTAAGGCAGCTGAGCTGGCTATCGCCTCCCCGCTACTGGAGGCTTCTATCGACGGTGCGCATGGCGTTCTACTGTCGATTCAGGGTGGTTCTGACCTGGGCCTCTTTGAAATCAACGAAGCCGCACGCCTGGTTCAGGAGGTTGCCCACCCCGATGCAAACATCATTTTCGGTGCCGTTATCGATGATGCCTTGGGCGATGAAGCTCGCGTGACCGTTATTGCTGCAGGTTTTGATTCGGTAAACCCCGAGACCAATTCCAACAACAACAGCGCAGCTAACACCCAGGCCGCTCGCACCCAGCAGAGCTTCGGCAACGCTTCAGCTGCTCCAGTGGCTCCCGGCAATGGCTTTGGTGCTGCACCTGCTCCTAACGCATGGAACGGCAGCGGTGCGGATATCCCCACCAACGCAGGTTTTGACGTTGATCTTCCCCCCGTTGTTGAAGATACTCAGGCAACTCGTCGTGACACCCTCGATGTGCCCGACTTCCTCAAGTAAGCCCCGGCAGCCGGTAGCTTAGTGCAGGACTAAGAGATGTGAGGGTGAAAGCTGGAAACAGCTTTCACCCTCCTTTGCATTTAAAAGATGGTCAGTGAACAAAGGACAGTCATGCCTCCAACCTCTGCGCGGTTATTTTCTAAACACCTTGCACACACCTCAGATGGATCGAGGGTCCACATCGGCTTTACAGCGATAGGGGCTGGTAACTTAGGCCTACATGTGGGGGAGAACCTTGAAGAAGTTCTGGAGAATAGGCGGGAGTTGGAAAGTGAACTACTCGGCGGGGCGAGGGAGCAGGGCTTTATCTACCTCAACCAGGTGCACGGTACAGATATCTTCGATGCTGATTCGAGGCCAAGGATCGAGTCTAAGGGTTCTGAGCCTGACCAGCTCCTGGAGCTGGCTCCGGTGGCGGATGCTGCAAGCTCTAGCCAGGGGGTTCCCTTGGCTATCATGGTTGCTGACTGTATTCCCATAGTTTTTGTCGGTGAAGATAGTCGCAGCGGTAGCCCCATCATTGGTGTAGCCCATGCTGGGCGAAGGGGGCTGCTGGACGGGGTAATTCAGCGTGAGGTTGATGACCTCAAAGCTCGAGGTGCCGTGGGTTTAAGGGCCTGGCTGGGCCCCTCAATCTGCGGAAAATGTTACGAAGTGCCCCAGCAGATGCGTGATGAGTCAGCTAACTTATTGCCCGAGGTGGAGTCTCTGACCAGCTGGGGGACACCTGCTTTGGACTTGCCTGCTGGAGCAGGTGCTATCCTTGTCAAGCTCTTAGGGGAGGGGGCTGTTTCTAGCCAGCTCGGGGCCTGTACCTTTGAAAACCATGACGTTTTCTCGCACCGAGGGCACACCCTAAACGGTGAGCCTGCCGGGCGCATTGCTGGGCTAGTCTGGATTGAGAAGAATTAGAGTTCAAGGAATCGGGAGTATCGAGATGGGATTGGTGTACGGCGCGGAGCGAGCATCTGATCTTGCCGGGAGGTTAGCTAGCGTCCGGGTAACTATTGAGCAGGCCGCCGCACAGGCCGGTGGGGCCAGGGTGAGCTCTGACCCACTTCCTGAGCTGGTAGTGGTCACAAAGTTCTTCCCGGCCTCAGATGTGGCGGCACTCTATGATGTGGGAGTGCGGCGCGTGGGGGAGAACCGGGACCAGGAGGCCGCCGCTAAGGCACAGGAACTGGCTGCCTATATTGGCTCCGCAGATCCGTTGAACTGGTCTTTTATCGGGCAGCTCCAAACCAACAAAGCCAAGTCAGCGGTACAGTATGCTACGGAGGTTCAATCAGTAGACCGAGCACAGCTTGTGACAGCCTTGTCCAAGGCATACGGTAATCGCTTAGCACGGTATGAAGCGGGGGAATGTCAAGCGCCCGCAGGCATGAAGCATGGTGGCCTGCGCTGTCTGATCCAGGTAAGTCTTGAAGAGTCGGGTCTTGTCACTGCTGGGCAGGCTGCCCAGGGGTATCGGGGCGGTGCGGCTCCTGACCATATTGAGTCGCTGGCTGAGCATATCAGCAACTCGCCGGAGCTGACTCTGGGCGGCTTGATGGCGGTGGCCCCTCTTGGGCAGGACCCCTATGCAGCCTTTGAACGGCTCTACGGCTATGCCCAAAAACTACAGGAGCGACACCCCGAAGCAACTGAGATTTCAGCAGGTATGAGTCAAGATTTGGAGGCGGCTATATACTGGGGGGCAACTACAGTTCGTGTGGGATCGCAAATTATGGGGTCCCGGCCAAGTGCCTAATTTCACCGCGAATAGGAAGGCAATGCTGTGGCTGGCCTGCACGAAATAAGGCGGAGTTTTTGGTACTGTAAAAGGTTGTTGGAACATAGGCAAAAATACCGCAGAGAGCGGTATATGTAGCCGTTCAGAGGGAGGGCATAGATGGCTCGCACACTACATCAGGCCATGGCCTATTTAGGCTTGGGTCAAGTTGAGCACGATGACGACAGGGCCGATCAAGCCCACCGTCACCCCGAAACGGTCTATGAAGAAACCGTTTTTGAGGCTGATGACCGATACGAACAGTATGCCTACGAGTCGGATCGCCCCGCTGAGACTGTCTATGCAGAAACAGCTGAACGTGACGTTCTGCGGGGAATCTCCCCGGAGAATTCGCGGTACCAAAGTGACCGGGCAGGCTATGTTGACTCAAAAAATCCCGAAGATCTTTCCAGCGAAGAGGGGAACTCCTGGGAGCCTCTTCCTATTCAATCCTCCCACTCCGGCCAAACAGCAGTAGCCCTACCCAACCAAGAAAGCAGTGAAGAATTGAGCCGCATTACCACGATTCACCCTCGGTCCTACAACGATGCAAAGATTATTGGGGAGTCTTTCCGCGAAAACATTCCGGTCATCATGAATGTGACCGATATGGGGGATAACGACGCTAAGCGTCTAATCGACTTTTCAGCAGGTCTTGCTTTTGCACTCAACGGCCACATCGAGCGTGTGACTGACAAAGTTTTTCTGCTGACCCCAGCCAACCTTGAGGTTCTGGGCGCTGAAGGTGTTGAGGTACCTGTTGCGCTAGACAGCGACGAAGCCACTCCCTTTAACCAGATTTAGTCAAGAGACCTTACATGGGTTACATTTTTGCTGTCCTAGCAGTCCTGGTCTACCTTCTGATCGTGCTCTTTATGGTGCGGTTAGTCTTTGACTGGGTGCAGATGTTTGCGAGATACTGGCGACCGCGCGGCTTAGCTTTGATTTTGGCATCATTGGTCTACTCAGTAACAGATCCACCCATGAACCTGGCCCGGCGCTACATCAAGCCCCTGAACCTTGGATCATTTTCCCTGGATCTTGGCTTTATGATTCTGTTGATGGCCCTGTTTATTGGTTACCAGCTTCTGATCTCTTTGACAGCAAGCTTTTCTTAAAACCACCAGTTAGACAGCTAGTTGCGTGAAGCTCAATATAAGACCAGAGCAAAGACCTAGAAATGTCCAGCACAACGGCTACTTTGTAGGCCAGATAAAGGTAATACCCGCTACAAATGTTGCGACTTTTACATTTGCCAGGTAGTTTTATCTTGTAGTAAATAGGGGTCTACCCGAGCTTTCAGCGCTCTGAAAGTTCGAGCTTCGTTAAGTTAGCGCCAAGCAACTTTAAAAAGTTTCACAGCGCTCAAGATGAGCTAGCCTGCTAGCTATCACCTAAAAGCTTGATATCAGCATACGAACCTGCGCACCGGGGACACTACGGGCGAAGCAAAAGATTAGAAAATAGAGGTGAACGACCGTGGCACTTACGCCTGAGGAAGTTATTAATAAGCGCTTTCAGCCGACAAAGTTTAAGGAAGGCTACAACCCAGAAGAGGTTGACGATTTCCTAGACGAGATCGTCATCGAGCTCCGTCGACTGAACGCCGAAAACGCCAGCCTGAAGCGTCAGCTTGAAGAAGCTGAGGCTAAGGTTTCGCTTGCTCCTACCCAGCAGGTGAGTGCACCTCTTGCAGCTGAACCCGAGCCCGTTGTTGAGACTAAAGCAACTCCTGCTCCCGCTGCTGCCCTTGCTGAACCCGCTGCTGCCAGCCCCGCAGATCACTCTGCATCGCCCAGCAGTGCTACCGGCCTGCTGGCTATGGCTCAGAAGGTACACGACGACTACGTATTTGAGGGCAAGCGTGAACGTGACCGCCTCATCAACGAGGGGCGCGAAGAAGCAACCCAGCTCGTTACTGCAGCTCAGGACAAATCAAACCTTGTACTTGGCAACCTCGAGAAGGCCAAGGGGGAACTTGAGGTATCCGTTGCCAAGCTGCGTTCCTTTGAGAACCAGTACCGCACAACACTGCGTGACTACCTGAGCAAGCAACTTGCCAACCTGGAAGAAACTCCCGCACTTGAACCTAAGTCCGATGCATCCGTTGCAGCCCAGCCCACCCCTTCGCAAGGTGGCGGGAACAATAACCTCGGCCAGCGCGGAGTCTTTAGCAATAACCAGCAGTAGAAAGGCCTAGCCTTTCACAAACAGGCGGCTACCTCACTTTAGTGAGGTGCCGCCTGCCATGTTTAAAACAATTCGTGCTGTCCTTGGTTATGGTGGGAACACGATAAGCTAAGAAGGCAGTTTTATCCAAGGTGGCAGAGAGGCAGTAGTGGCGCAATCACTCAACGAAAATACAAGACTGGTTCCCGTGCGAACAGTCTCTGGTGTAGCTAAAGCTGTTCTTGTCTGGGTTCTGTTTGCTGTGGTGTACGGCGCTGACCAGTGGGTTAAACATATCGTCGAAAGCACCATGCTGCCCGGTGAAAGCATCACTGTGATTGATGGCTTGCTCTGGTGGCGCTTCTACCTAAATTCTGGTGCTGCTTTCTCTATGGGGGAGAACTCCACCTGGATTTTTACGGTGATATCAACGGTGGGAGCTATCGTCACTTCCGTCCTGATTGTGAGGTCCCGTGCTCTTGTCTGGACAATCCTGCTGGCTATCTTAGCGGGGGGCATAGTGGGTAACCTCCACGACCGTCTCTTCCGGGAACCGGGTTTCGGTAGGGGGCATGTCGTCGACTATATTTCAGTGCCCAATTTCGCTATTTTCAATATCGCGGATGCAGCCATCTGCATGTCCATGGCCTGCATCGTTCTTCTAACCTTCTTGGGGTACAGGCTCGATGGACAGCGTGAAATCAGTGCAACCACCGTACAGGGGAAGAAAGAAGAAGCCTAGAATGAGTGAGCTTGTAAACATCGAATGTATTGTCAGTGCTGAACAGGCTGGCCTGCGCCTGGACTCTTTGCTAGCCACACTCAGCGGTTATTCCCGGGCCACAGTGAGTAACTGGCTCAAAAATGGCCAAGTAACTCTCACCGACAGTAAAGGCCGCAGCATCAAAACTAAAGCATCTTCCAAGGTCGCCGCAGGCGCAACAATCACTGTTGCCGGTACGCCCCCTCGTGACCTAACTGAAATTGAACCGGAGCATGTGGAAGGGCTGAGCCTGATTTACCAGGATGATGACATCGTGGTGGTTGATAAACCTACCGGTGTTGCTGCCCACCCCTCCATGGGCTGGCACGGACCCACCGTCCTTGGTGCACTTAAGCACGCAGGTGTTGAGATTGCCACCAGCGGTGCGGCTGAGCGCCAGGGGATTGTGCACCGCCTGGACGTGGGCACCTCCGGCCTTATGGTGGTCACCAAGAATGAGCGTGCCTACTCTGAACTTAAGAAGGCTTTCAAGGAACGGACCGTTACCAAGGTCTATCACACCCTGGTTCAGGGCCTCCCCGATCCGCTCAAAGGCACAATAGATGCGCCTATTGGCCGTCACCCCGGAAGCGAATGGAAATTTGCCGTCAACGAAGATGGAAAACCTGCGGTGACTCACTACGAGGTAGTGGAGGCCTTTGGGCCGGCGTCCTTAGCTGAGGTACACCTGGAGACAGGCCGCACCCACCAGATCCGTGTGCACTTTTCGGCACTGCGCCACCCATGCGCCGGTGACCTCACCTACGGAGCTGACCCCGCTTTGAGCGCCCACCTGGGGCTTACCCGCCAGTGGCTTCACGCTCACCGCCTGGGGTTTACCCACCCCACGAGCGGGGAAAGGGTGGAGTTTGAGAGCCCCTACCCGCAAGACCTTGCTTACGCATTGGATGCCCTGCGTCAGGGCAACTTTGGCCCTGACCGCCCCTAACACCGATCCCTCAATCCCTCCCTGAGACTCTATCTCGTAAGGAAAAAGCGCTTTGGCTAGCACAGACTTCACCCACCTCCACGTGCATACCGAGTATTCCATGCTCGATGGTGCGGCCCGACTCACCGATCTGTTCGAGCATTCCAAACAACTGGGTATGGGTTCCCTAGCAACAACTGACCACGGTTTCCTCTTCGGTGCTTTCGACTTTTGGAACAAGGCCAACCAGGCCGGGATTAAACCCATCATCGGTGTTGAGGCCTATCTGACTCCCGGCACCGCCCGCCAGGACCGGACCCGCGTCAAATGGGGCGACGAGAACTCCGGCCGTGACGATGTCTCCGGTGGCGGTGCGTATACGCACATGACCATGTGGGCAGAGACCACCGAGGGCATGCACAACATGTTCCGCGCTTCTTCGCTGGCATCGCTTGAAGGGCAGCTCTACAAGCCCCGTATGGACCGGGAGCTACTCCAGACCTACGGTAAGGGCCTGATTGCAACCACCGGCTGCCCCTCCGGCGAGATTCAGACCCGTCTGCGCCTTGGCCAGTACAAGGAAGCGATCCAGGCAGCCAGCGACTTTAGGGATATCTTCGGTAAGGAGAACTTCTACTGCGAGATTATGGACCACGGTCTCGATATTGAGAAGAACGTGATGTCCGATCTCATTAAGCTGGCCAAAGAACTCAAGCTGCCTTTGGTTGCCACCAACGACCTGCACTACACCCACGCAGAGGACGCTAAAGCCCATGCCGCTCTGCTCTGTGTGCAGTCCGGCTCGACCCTGCAGGACCCCAAACGATTTAAATTCGACGCCGATAACTTTTACCTTAAATCCCCGGCTGAGATGCGTGAACTTTTCCGTGACTTCCCCGAAGCCTGCGATAACACCATGGAAATCGCAGAACGCTGCCACGTTGAGTTCAACACCAAGGCTAACTACATGCCCAACTTCCCCGTTCCCGAGGGGGAAAACGAGGAGTCCTGGTTCGTCAAAGAGGTAGAGCGAGGCCTGCACTACCGCTTCCCCAAGGGTATCCCCGATGAGGTGCGCAAGCAGGCCGAGTACGAGGTCGGGATTATTACCCAGATGGGCTTCCCCGGCTACTTCCTGGTGGTTGCTGACTTTATTAACTGGGCTAAGTCTCAAGGTATCCGCGTGGGGCCGGGGCGTGGTTCCGGTGCTGGTTCCATGGTGGCTTACGCTATGCGTATTACCGACCTGAATCCGCTGAAACACGATCTGATTTTTGAACGCTTCCTCAACCCCGACCGCGTCTCCATGCCCGACTTCGACGTGGACTTCGATGATCGCCGCCGTTCTGAAGTGATTCACTATGTGACCGAGAAGTACGGCGAAGATAAGGTGGCTATGATTGTCACCTACGGTACTATCAAGGCCAAGCAGGCCCTCAAAGACTCATCCCGTGTGTTGGGCTACCCCTTCTCCACCGGCGAGCGCCTCACCAAGGCCATGCCCGATGATGTGATGGGTAAGAATATTGCGCTTGCCAACGTCTATAACCCCGACGATAAGCGCTATAACGATGCCCAGGAACTGCGTGACCTGATTGAGAACGACCCTGATGCCTCCAAGGTCTTTGAGACCGCTAAGGGTCTTGAGGGGCTTAAACGCCAGTGGGGTGTGCACGCGGCGGGCGTTATTATGTCCAGCCACAACCTGATAGACGTTATCCCGATTATGCGCCGCGAACAGGACGGCCAGGTAATTACCCAGTTTGATTACCCCACCTGCGAGGGCCTGGGGCTCATCAAGATGGACTTCTTGGGTCTGCGTAACCTAACTATCATTTCTGATGCTATCGAGAACATTAAACTC
This sequence comes from Rothia sp. P5766, assembly GCF_048513555.1. Taxonomy (NCBI): domain Bacteria; kingdom Bacillati; phylum Actinomycetota; class Actinomycetes; order Micrococcales; family Micrococcaceae; genus Rothia; species Rothia sp. P5766. The sequence goes on from NZ_JBLXXS010000002.1 coordinate 58,166, forward strand.
AACCGTGACCTTGATCTTGACCTGGAAACCCTTGAACTTGACGATGTGGAGTCCTACAAGCTGCTGGCTCGTGGCGATACTCTGGGCGTGTTCCAGTTAGATGGTGGCCCTATGCGCCAGCTTCTCAAGCTCATGCAGCCCGATCACTTTGAGCATATTTCGGCGGTTTTGGCGCTGTACCGCCCGGGCCCTATGGGTGCCAACTCGCACACTAACTATGCTTTGCGTAAGAACGGTGTGCAGGAAGTCACCCCTATTCACCCAGAGCTGGAAGAGCCTCTGGCAGAGATTCTTGACACCACCTACGGTCTGATTGTCTACCAGGAACAGGTCATGGCCATTGCCCAGAAGGTGGCTAACTACTCGCTGGGTGAGGCGGATATTCTGCGCCGTGCTATGGGTAAGAAGAAGAAGGAAGAACTGGATAAGCAGTACGCTACCTTCCATCAGGGCATGCTCGATAACGGGTACTCTGAGGGAGCGGTCAAGGCCCTGTGGGACATTCTGCTTCCCTTCTCTGACTATGCCTTTAATAAGGCGCATACTGCGGCTTACGGTTTGGTGTCCTACTGGACTGCCTATTTGAAGGCCCATTATCCGCAGGAATACATGGCGGCTCTGCTGACCAGCGTTGGCGACGATAAGGACAAGCTGGCGGTCTATCTCAATGAGTGCCGACACATGAAGATTACGGTCCTACCGCCGGATGTTAATGAGTCTGCCCTGAACTTCACACCTGTGGGTGATGATATTCGTTTTGGTATGGGCGCAATTCGTAACGTAGGCGCGAACGTAGTTTCGGCCATGGTCCAAGCGCGTGAGGAAAAGGGCCGCTACGAGAACTTTAATGACTTCCTGTCCAAGGTTCCCATGGTGGTTTGCAATAAGCGCACCGTGGACTCCCTGATTAAAGCCGGTGCCTTTGACTCGCTGGGGCATGATCGCCGGCCGCTGTCCATGATTCACGAAGAGGCCATTGACGCTACCGTCTCGGTCAAGCGCCAGGAGGCCGCAGGTCAGTTTGACCTCTTCGGTGGCCTGGGCCTGGACGACGATGACCCGGCCAGCGAGCTGACCGTCCAGATTCCTGATGTTCCCGAGTGGGAGAAACGCGATAAGCTCAACTTTGAGCGCGAAATGCTGGGCCTATACGTTTCTGATCACCCCCTGCGCGGGCTGGAGGATGCACTGGATGCGCTTTCAGATTCAACCGTTCAGGGCTTGCTATCTGAGGATTCTGTAAAGCCGGATGGGGCTATCGTGACCATTGCGGGTATGGTTACCAGTGTTTCCCGGCGTATTGCCAAGAACTCCGGTAACCCCTACGCCCGTCTGGAACTTGAAGACCGTACCGGTTCGATTGAGGTCATGTTCTTTGGCCGTGCCTACGAACCGATTGCCGGTATTTTGGCGGAGGATCTTATCTGCACCATTAAGGGCCGTCTGCAACGCCGTGATGATGGGACAGTTACCTTGAGTGCGCAGGAGCTCCACATCCCTGAGATTTCAGCTGACGGTGCTAGCGGACCGGTTACCATTGTGATTCCTGAATACAAGGCCACCGAGGAAACCCTGGGGCAGTTGCGCGATATCCTGCGCAACCATAGGGGTGAATCTGAGGTGCGCATTGCGATTAATACCCGCACCAAACGGGTCTTGATGCGGCTGGGGGCCGATGTACGCGTGAACCCCAACCCAGCACTCTTCGGCGACCTCAAGGTACTGCTAGGCCCAACTTGCTTGGATGCCTAGACCGTTCCTACGCCCCTGAGCTGTAGCAGCTAAAAGGCCGGAAGCCTCCGTCCTGTGCTCTTGAGAAGGCACGGACAGAGGCTTCCGTTTTTTAAAAAGCGGGTTAGCTACTGGCATTTACCCCGGGGCTATTAGCTCTTGTGCTCACGGTCGTAACGCTCGCGGTGAGCCTCTACCTCTTGCACATGGTTCTCTGCCCAGGCTCGAAGGGTGGCCAGAGGCTCAACAGTGGTAAGGCCTAGGGGAGTGAGCTGGTAGTCCACACGCGGGGGCATACTTGCCGTCACCAGTCGGGTGACCAGGCCGTCACGCTCCATGGAGCGTAGGGTTTCTGTCAGAACCTTGGGGGAGATACCTTCAATGGTTGCTTTGAGCTCTTTGAACCGTACCGGCTCCCCGTTCTGTAGGACCGCCACAATCATGGGGGTCCAACGGTCAGTGAGATGTCGCAGGACGGTGCGGGAGGGGCATTTTGCCGATAGGACGTTCGGCGGTAGCTCGTCCTGGTTGTGGCGGGTATCCTTTTGTGCGTGAGCGGGTGTCAAAATACATCCAAACTTTTTTATTCTTTCCCCAATAGTTACTTTGAGGTACCTGATTACTTAAAGGTAGCATAAGAGTGTTCAATAAAACTACAGGGGAGGAAACCCAATGAATATTTCAGTTATCGGCGCAGCAGGTATGGTCGGCGTAGAGGTTGTTGCAGAAGCTCAGGCTCGCGGCCACGAGGTCACCGCATACACTCGTAGCGGGAGCCAGGGGAGTCAGGCACTAAGCTTGGCCGACACCAAGGAACTGGTGGAGGTTATCAACAACAGTGATGTCACCGTCATTTCTGTTGCCAGCCGTGACAACTACGCTGCTGCTATCGACGCTCACCGTGCCCTGATTGCCGCTCAGCCCGCCGGTCGTGTTCTGGTTGTTGGTGGTGCGGGCGCACTACAGGCAGGCCAAGGCCTTCTGCTGGATGCACCCGGCTTCCCCGATGAGTACAAGCCCGAAGCGCAGACCTTTGCCCAGATACTCGAGGACTACCGCGCATCTGAGGGTCTTGACTGGGCCGTTATAGCGCCGTCACCGGCTATCGCACCGGGTGCCCGTACCGGCTCCTACATCGAAGCTCTCGATACCCCCGCTGGCGGTTTTGTCTCCACCCAGGACTTTGCTCTTGCAATCCTGGACGAGGCTGAGAACCCCAAGCACAAGGGTGAGCGCTTCACCGTAGCCTCAGCAGATGAAGCTGCGGCACAGGGCTAAACCTCGTCCGCTCTACCAAGAAAGGGTGCGCCTTCCCCGTAAATATTAGGGGGAAGGCGCATTTGTATGCTCTGCCAGTTGCTCTGATTAGTACCTGCCAAGGCCCCTCTACGAGTAACTTATGCCCCTAACGTCTTCCAAGTTCTATCAGCTGGCTACCGAAGCCGCACTTGCCCTGCCCGGGACCGAGCTTTACCGGTTCACCTCATGCTCTGAGGCTGAAGCCACCCGCGTAGGTAGCAAACGGTTCATGCTCCTGGCGCAGGTTGAAAGGCGCCAGCTCATCAACCCCAAAGCGGCGCCAGACGATGTGCGGGCTATCCAAGCAACCTACCCCGATGCAATCCCCGCCTGGCACATGAACAAGACCCACTGGTACTCCATTCAGCCCGGCCCCAGCATGACCCCCGAGCTTGTTGGCGAGCTGATCGCTGAGTCCTACCTAACTGTTGTCGAAAGCCTGCCTATCAGCAAACGCCCTGCCGGTTGGCAGGATATTGCGCGTCAACTATCTGAGGAATAAAACCCCGGAAGAAAAGTAAACAAACCTCATAGGGGCTTGCCCGCGTCACAGATGCCTCTATGCTTGACGGGTGGCTTAAAATGGGGGTTGTGAGCACATCAGAGAATACCCAGAATTCAGGGGAAACACCCGCCCCCACCCTGCGCACCATTGACCTGCGCGGGACAACCCACAGCTACGCAGAACTACGGCGCCTTGTTCCCCGCCAGACTAACGAATACCTTGGCAACGCGCTCACCACCGTCCAGGAGATTATCCAGAAGGTTCAGTCAGACGGTGCCGACTACCTGCGCCAGCTTGCCGCCCGCTTTGACGGTGTAGAACAGGGCGCGCTGCGTGTACCCCAGCAAGCTATCGACCGGGCCCTGGAAAACCTGGACCCTGCCGTCCGTAAGGGCCTGGAAGTTGCTATCGAACGCACCCGTGCTTTTGCCGCAGCCCAGCGCCCCGCCGACCAGACCATTGAGGTAGCACCCGGCGCTGTTCTGACCAACCGCTGGACCCCCGTGCGCCGCGCCGGCGTTTACGTCCCGGGTGGGCTGGCTGTCTACCCCTCATCGGTCATCATGAACACCGTCCCGGCCCAGGCCGCAGGAGTGGGGTCCCTTGTGCTCTGCACCCCGCCCCAGAAAGAATTTGACGGCCTACCTCACCCCACCATCCTGGCCGCCGCAGGCTTGCTCGGCATCACCGAGGTCTGGGCGATTGGTGGCGCCGGCGCCCTTGCCGCCATGGCCTACGGTCTAGACGACGCGGGGGAGTACCTTGACCCTGTAGACACCATCACCGGCCCCGGCAACATCTTTGTGGCCATGGCTAAGCGTGCGCTCCAAGGCGTTGTTGGGGTAGACGGAGAAGCCGGTACAACTGAAATTGCTGTGATTGCCGACGAAACCGCAAACCCCGAATTCGTAGCAGCTGACCTCATCTCACAGGCAGAACACGACCCCAACGCCGGTTCGGTCCTCATCACCCATTCCCAGGCTCTTGCCAAGGCCGTCCAAGAGGCTATCAACCGCCGTGCGGCAGCCACCAAGCACGCCGAGCGTGTGGCTACGGCACTCTCGGGCCCTCAATCGGGGGTCGTACTCACCGATACCCTTGAAGCTTCTATCTCGGTGGCCGATGCCTATGCCGCTGAACACCTGGAGATTCACACCGAGAACGCCGCTGAAGTGGCCGGTCGTATCCGCAATGCTGGTGCCATCTTCATTGGTTCCTACTCACCGGTACCGCTGGGCGACTACGCGGCAGGTTCTAACCATGTGCTACCTACTGGAGGCTCAGCCTCTTTCGCATCCGGCCTGAACACCTCAGTCTTCATGAAGGCCGTACAGCTCATCAACTATAGCTCAGATGCCCTGGCCGAAATTGGCGACGATATCGTTGCCCTAGCTATCGATGAAGATCTACCTGCCCACGGTGAGGCAATTACCGTCCGTACCCAACCGGGAACTAACCGCTAGGAGGCACCACTATGAACTGCCCCTTCTGCCGCAAAGCCGAATCACGTGTGGTTGACTCACGCACCACCGACGACGGCTCAGCAATCCGCCGCCGCCGCCAGTGCAACAATTGCGGTAAACGCTTTACTACCGTAGAAACAACGGCTGTTTCGGTCATCAAGCGCTCAGGTGTGACCGAGCCCTTCAACCGAGAAAAAATTATTTCTGGCGTCCGAAAAGCCTGCCAAGGCAGGCCTGTAGGGGAGGATGACCTGGCTAAGCTAGCTCAAGAGGTCGAAGAGAACATCCGAGCCAAGGGTCTAGCTGAGATTGACGCGCACGAAGTTGGACTATCTATCCTTGAGCCACTCTCAAAGCTCGACACCGTAGCCTACCTCCGTTTTGCCAGCGTTTACCAGGCCTTTGAGAGCCTTGATGATTTTGAGCGCGCTATCGCTAACCTCCGCGAGGCAGACGCAGGAGAATGCCAACAACCCACCCTGCTGTAAACACAAAACGAGGCACACCCAACAATACTCGGTGTGCCTCACTAAATGAATCCATCAAACTATCTCCAAAGCCTTGCCTTATGAGTAGACCCTAACCGATTGCGGTAGGTATTCATCCGATGCAAGCTCAAGGTGCCACTCTTTGCCTTCAGGGTGTGGAGGCAACTTCAGGTCTATTTCACCACCGGTGTTAAAGACCATCAGGATGTTTTCTATCATCACCTGGAAGCATTTAAAGTCTGGGCTGAGCCAGTCATGGTCCTGAGTGGGTACACCATCTGAACGCCACCAGCTAACCTCTTCACCGTGCAGAAAGTCCCGCTGACGCAGCTCAGGGAAACGGCGCCTTAAGCTAGTCAGCTTTCCAACGTATTCAATCAAGGAGCGATCAGCGGATTCCCAATCAATCCAGGTAATCTCGTTGTCCTGGCAGTAGGCGTTGTTATTACCAAACTGTGTATTCCCCAGCTCATCACCGGCAAGCAGCATGGGCACCCCCTGCGAAAGGAATAGGGTAGCAAGCATTGCCCTAATGCGACGCTGACGGGCTGATGCAATATCTGGGTTGTCGGTAGGTCCTTCTACACCGAAGTTGTCACTGTAGTTTTCGCTGTGGCCGTCCTTGTTATTCTCACCGTTTGCTTCGTTATGCTTTTGGGAATAACTGACGATATCGCCTAGGGTGAACCCATCGTGCGCTGATACGAAGTTAATCGATGATGTCGCTGGCCTCCCATAATGGTCAAACTGCCTGGCGCTACCCATGACAGCTGAAGCGAGCTGGCCTACAGCTTCACCGTTTCCTCTCCAAGCCTGACGTACTCCGTCACGGTAAGTATCATTCCACTCACGCCAGGGATGAGGAAAACCTCCGACCTGATAGCCATCCGAACCGGTATCCCAAGGCTCAGCGATCAGCTTGAGCTTCCTGAGCACTGGATCTTGGGCGATAGCCTGGAAGAAAGCCGCTTGAGAGGAGAACCCAGTCTCATCACGGCCCAGGGTGCTCGCAAGATCAAAACGGAAGCCGTCCACACCGTAGCGCTGAGCAAAATGGCGAAGCGAATCGAGTACGAGCCGCAGTACCTGAGGGTTATGAACCGCCAAGGTGTTGCCGGTGCCGGTGACGTTGGCATAGGACCCATCGGAGTTGCGCATATAGTAACCGGCATCGTTGAGCCCGCGCATCGACAGCACGGAATCCCTCTGATCGCCTTCACCACTGTGATTGAAAACAACATCAAGAATTACTTCAATCCCGTGCTCGTGCAAAGTATGCACTGCCTGCCTGAACTCTGCATCTGCCTCTAGCCCGTTGGGGTGTTTAGAGGCATAACGAGGTTCAAGTGCAGAGAAAGCCACCGGCTGGTAGCCCCAATAATTTACTAGGCCACGTTGAACAAGATATTGGTCGTCAATAAAAGCTTGGACAGGCAGCAACTCAAGGGCGTTAACGCCGATATCGCCCAAGTGCTTGAGCACTGCCGGATCCGCTAAAGCAGCGTAGCTGCCACGAATCTCGGGCCGAATATCGGGGTGCTTAGCCGTGAGACCTTTAACGTGGGCCTCAAGAATCACCAGGTCCTCCCAGGCATGGCCGGGGCGGTTGAGCCTTGGATCCGGTCCTTCAGGCAGAGAATCAGCCAGGATGCACTTGGGCATGATAGCTGCGCTGTCACCCTCGGCATCGACTGCCATCAGAGGGTGCCAGCGCAGGGGAGCATCAAGATGCTGAGCCCACGGGTCAAGCAGAAGTTTATCCGGGTTGAATATGGGGTCACAGCCGGTAGCCCTCAGGCCGTATCGGTCTGCGGGCTGTAAACCAGCAATATCGCCTACCCAGTACTCACCGTCGCGATGAGTTAGCTCATGCCGGGTTTCAAGCCCCTTCTCATCGAATACACAAAACCATATCTTGCTAGCTCCAGGTGCCCAAATTTCTACCTTCATGCAATGAGATTATCAAACATCTCCGAGTACTTCTGGGCAGAGTGCTCCCAACCAACAGGTTGATCCATGGCAGTTGAGCGCAGCTTCGACCAGGCTTGAGGATCTGCATAGAGGTCTAAAGCGCGACCTAGAGCGAAGCTCAAAGCACCGGCATCAATCCTGCCACCCAGGTAAGCATCACCAAAGGTAAAGCCGGTGGCGGTACCGTCAGCCAGACGCTCGGGAGTAGCATCACTCACAGTATCGCGCAGGCCACCGGTTGCCGCAACAACAGGTACAGTGCCGTAGCGCATACCGTAGAGCTGGGTCAGACCGCTGGGCTCGAAGCGTGAGGGAACCAAGACGATATCCCCACCGGCGTAGAGACGGTGGCTTAAAGCCTCGTCGTAACCGATCCGAATACCCACACGATCCGGGTAACGAGCTGCCAAATCCATCAGGGCACTCTCGTACTCAGCGTCGCCAGAACCCAGAACAACCACCGCGCCCCCCCGATCCAAGAAACTGGGGAGAGCCTCTACCAGCAGGTCAATACCTTTCTGGTAGGTCAAACGGGTAACCACAACAGCCAAGGGCCCGGTAGGCTCCGGCAGATTGAACTCTTTGAGTAGCTTCTGACGGTTAAGGGCCTTGCCCTCCGGCTGAGCAGCGGAATAGGGCTCAACTTCGGGGTCAGTCTCGGGGTTCCATACTGTGGTGTCCACACCGTTGATAATGCCGGAGAGCTCACCGCGGTCACGGCGGGCCGTAACAACACCTTGAAGGCCGAAACCGAAATCTGGGTCGGTGAGCTCCTGCGCATAACTGGGGCTGACAGTGCTCAGATGCGACGCATGAACCATGCCTGCTTTTAAAGTTGAAAGAAGACCATAGTACTCAAGTGAATCAGGTGTGAAATCCCAGGTCGGCAGCCGCATAGCGTCTAGCTGATCAGCACCCACAACACCCTGGAAGGCGATATTGTGTACCGTCATGACCGTGGGGATATTGGCCCCCGCATACTTGAGGTAGGAAGGCACCAGCCCAGCCTGCCAGTCGTGAACATGCACAAGGTCAGGCTTCCAGCTGTCGGTGGTGCCATTCATGGCAATCTGTGCTGCCGCCCAGCTGAGGGCAGCAAAACGGATGTGGTTATCGTGGTGGTCATGCCCGTGCGCCGAGTAGGGGCCACCTTGGCGTGCAAAAAGATGCGGCGCATCGAGCAAGAGCACTTTTAACCCGTCAATCTTGCCTCGCACCACTCTTGCAGGGCCACCGAACAGGTCATCATCATGCCAGACTCGAACCCCCCGCTCGATACGGTCCAATAGCCCAGGGTAGGCCGGAAGGAGTACCCTGGAGGACCAGCCAAGGGGCTCCAGAGCTGCGGGCAGAGCACCCACAACGTCTGCGAGTCCGCCAGTTTTAATCAGCGGTGCGCACTCGGAAGCAACCGAAAGTATACGTTTCACGCGCCCAGCCATACCTACCACTAACCTTCCAGCGCCGCAGCACGGCGCTCAAGCATGGGTTGGGTAATCAAAGTTACCCCGTTCTTGGTGACGCGGAACCACTTGGCGTCTTCTTCAGGATCCTTACCTACAACGAGACCTTCAGGGATGCGCACGTCGCTGTCGATGACACAACGGGATAGGCTTGCGGACTGACCGATGTCTACATGGGGGAGTACCACAGCCTGATCCAGCTCAGCGAAAGAATGAACCCTGACCCCTGTGAAGAGCAGAGAGTTAGATACCTGAGCACCTGAAATCACGCAGTCACCAGAAATCAGGGACTGAACCGCTGTACCCTTGCGGGCACCCTCATTATGAATAAACTTAGCGGGCGGAGTAATCTCACCATAGGTCCAGATAGGCCAGGTGCGATCGTAGAAGTCCAGCGGCGGAATGTGGGCGGTCAAATCCAGGTTAGCCTGCCAGAAGGAGTCCAGGGTACCCACGTCGCGCCAGTAGGGCTCAGTCTCAAGGCCGCTCATGACGCATGAGTCGCTAAACCGGTGCGCGTAAGCCCTTCCGTCTTTTACGATCTGCGGGATAATGTCATGGCCAAAGTCGTGCGTGGAATCGGGATCATTCGCATCGGCAATCAGGATTTCACGCAGCAAAGCCCAATCGAACACGTATATCCCCATAGACACCAAGGACTCATCCGGGTTATCCGGTGAACTCGGAGGATTAGCAGGCTTCTCCAAAAAGTCAACGATTCGGCTATTTTTATCAACAGCCATAACACCGAATGCGCTGGCTTCCTCACGCGAGACAGTCAAGCAACCAACGGTGACAGCGGCCTTGTTATCAACATGCTGCTGCAGCATAATCTCATAGTCCATCTTGTAGATGTGATCACCTGCAAGAACAACAATGTACTTTACCTGGTAGTCATCAACGATATCGATGTTCTGGTAGATAGCGTCTGCAGTGCCCAAATACCACTGATGCTCAGAGACACGCTGGCTAGCAGGAAGAATATCAAGGTACTCATTACGCTCAGCACGGAAGAAACCCCAGCCGCGCTGCATATGGCGAATCAGTGAATGAGCCTTGTACTGGGTTGCCACAGCCATCTTTCGAATACCTGAGTTGTAGGCATTCGAGAGAGGGAAGTCGATAATTCTCGCCTTTCCTCCGAAATGGACTGCGGGTTTGGCGCGACGGTCAGTGAGCTCTTCAAGACGGCTGCCACGGCCACCAGCTAGCACGAAGGCCATGGCCTGACTTGAGAGACGGTGGTTGCCGGTCCTTGGGCTGTTGGGAGGGGTGTTGGGAATCATGATTGTTCCTCTGCAAAATAGATAACTGAAAAGGGTGGAAGTTTGACCAGAGCTGATTGAGCTTCGTTGCCCATGGGGACAGGTTCTGTCTCAATAGCACCACCATGACCACGGTTGCCACCGTGATAGTGGGCCGAGTCGGTATTGAGAACCTCAAGCCAACGTCCAGCTATTGGGAAGGGAACCCTGAAGCCGTCATACTCAGTCGGGCTCATATTCATAACAACCACAATGTGGGGGTCTTGGGGTGCTCCGCGGCGTAACCAGGCGTAAACCTGTTCATCAAGAGCATCAAGAAGGAGCCATTGGAAACCGTGCGGGTCGCAATCACTGCGATGGAGGGCAGGCTGTAGCCGGTAAAGGCTGTTTAGATCTCGTACCAGTGACTGAACCCCCAGATGGCCTGGGTCCTCTAGGACCTTCCACTCAAGTTCGCTCTGGTAGTTCCACTCGCCGGGTTGGCCAAATTCTTGGCCCATGAAGAGAAGCTTTTTGCCGGGGTAAGCCCACATATAGGCTAAAAAGGCTTTGATATTTCCAAGTTTGGATGCATGATCTCCGGGCATCCGCCCATAGAGCGAACCCTTACCGTGGACAACTTCGTCGTGGCTGATGGGGAGCATAAAGCGCTCGCTGAATACGTAGGTTATGCCAAAGGTCAGCAAATCAGAATGGTCCTTGCGGTAACTGGGGTCTAGCCCAAAGTACCTGAGAGAGTCATTCATCCAGCCGAGGTTCCATTTATAGTCAAACCCGAGTCCACCGTCTTGGGTTTCTCGCGTGACGCCGGGGAAGGTTGTGGACTCTTCCGCAATCATCATTGTGCCTTCGGTGTTTCGACCTACGGCATCGTTTGTTTGGCGTACGAAATCGATAGCTTCGTAGTTTTCTCGTCCACCGTCTTTGTTGGGAACCCACTCACCTGCTTTACGGGAGTAATCGCGGTGAATCATCGACGCCACAGCATCCACTCTTAAACCATCAAGATGGTATTCCTTGAGCCAGTAGATGGCGTTAGAACGCAGATGCCCGGCTACTTCTGGGCGACCATAGTTGTAGATGAAAGTGTTCCAGTCGGGGTGGAAACCCTCTTGGGGGTTTTCGTGTTCGTAGAGGGCTGTGCCATCAAACCGGCCGAGGCCGTGTTCATCGGTGGGGAAATGACCCGGTACCCAATCAGCAATAACTCCGAGTCCCTTTTGGTGAGCCTGATCTACAAAAGCTTGGAAATCTTCAGGTAGCCCGTACCTGTAGGTAGGGGCATACATGCCGATGGGCTGGTAGCCCCAGGAACCATCGAAAGGATGCTCGGTAATGGGTAGTACCTCAATATGGGTGAACCCTAGGTCAGCTACATAGTCGATGAGATCATGCCAGCCTTCCTTCCGCCAGGATCCAAGGTGAACCTCATAGACACTGACTGGTGAATCCTGTGCGTGCAGCTGCGCCCGGCTCTGCAACCACGTTTCGTCCTGCCAGGTGTGCTTGCCGAGCTTTCGTACGATAGAGGCAGTTCCCGGGGGGACCTCGGCCCCGAAGCCGACAGGGTCGGCCTTGAGCGGTAACAGCTCATTGTCGTGGCCTAGAATCTCGTACTTATAGACTTCTCCCTCGCCAAGACCGGGGATAAAGAGTTCCCACACACCGCAAGATCCCAGTGGGCGCATGGGGTGTGTGATGCCGTTCCAGCTGTTAAAGGAACCCACTACGGAGACGCGGTGAGCGTTCGGGGCCCATACCGCAAAATGCAGGCCTGGGATATTCTCATGCTCCAGGGGGTGCGCTCCGAGTACCTTCCACAATTGCTCGTGTCGGCCTTCGCCGATAAGATACTCGTCCAGTGCACCCAGTACGGGTGCAAAGCGGTACGGGTCCTGACGCTCTTCGATATGGCCACCGGTCCACTCAATGCGTAATCGGTAGTAGGGGAGAGGCTCCCCCACAAAGATTGGCATATCTGCCCACGGGCGGATCAGTTCGTTCTGATCTGTATCGTTGACTGCCCAGACCTTCAGAGCGCCTGGGAAGAGTGCAACTAGTTCTTTGCCATCTTCACTGGGGCCAAGAACCTTGAAAGGATCACGGTTCCTCCCTGTGGTGAGGGCTAGAGCTTCTGCTTCGGTGATCGCCATAAGGCTTCTCCAGATTCCTTAAAGTAACGGTCTAGCCTAAATGGCCGGGTCGATTCCCCATATTTGGCTCATGTACTCGCGCACAGAACGGTCGGAGCTGAAGTAGCCCATACGGGCAATGTTCAATACCGCCATGCGATTCCAACGAGCTGAATCGCGGTAAGCGGCCTCAACCTCTTGCTGAGCACGATCGTAGTCATCAAAATCAGAGGCGACGAGGAACCAGTCCTTGTTCCACATATCATCGACCAGCTGACCAAAACGGTAAGGCTCACCGGGGCTAAAGGTGCCTTCTGCTACAGCCTGAAGGATGTCCCTAAGAGCCTGGCTCTTCTCGATTGCTAGGCGTGAGTGACCGGGCTGGCTACGGCGCTGAGCTACTTCCTCGGTGGTCAGACCAAAGAGGAAGAAGTTCTCTGCACCAACATGCTCACGGATTTCGACGTTGGCGCCATCGAGGGTACCGATGGTAAGCGCGCCGTTGAGAGCGAACTTCATGTTGCCTGTTCCCGAAGCTTCCATGCCAGCAGTTGAAATCTGCTCGCTCAGGTCAGAAGCAGGAATGAGGCGTTCTGCCATGGAAACGTTGTAGTTCGGCGGGAACACGATACGGAGCAGGTGGTTTGTCTCGGGGTCATTATTGACAAGATCCGCAACATCGTTGATGAGCTTGATGATGTCCTTAGCGGTCTGGTAGCTGGGGGCAGCCTTACCACCGAAGATCTTGACGCGAGGTACCCAGCCAGCGTTCGGGTCACGCTTGATGCGCTGGTAATGCGCAATAGTCCAAAGGATGTTCAGGAGCTGGCGCTTGTATTCGTGCATGCGCTTGACCTGTGAGTCGTACAAAGCATCAGTGGGTAAATCAATGCCGTGCTCTTCGCGCATCCAGCGGGTGAAACGCTCCTTAGCTGCGAGCTTAGTCTGCCCGAAGGCATGGAGGAACTCGGGGTCATCTGCGTATGCTTCAAGTTCTTTGAGACGCTCGAGATCAGTTTCCCAGCCTTCACCGACGGTCTTGGTGATCAACTCAGCCAGCGCGGGGTTTGCTAGCTTGAGCCAGCGGCGCGGAGTAATGCCGTTGGTGATATTCAGGATGCGATCGGGGTGCAGAGCATTGTGCACGGGGAAGAGCTCAGTTCGGACGAGCTCGGTGTGTAAGGCAGACACACCGTTGACACGGTGGCTGGTTGTAAAAGCTAGGTCACCCATATTGACCTGGTCGCCTGAGATGAGGCGGACTGGGTGGGGTGAGCCTGACTGGAGCTCAACAAACTGCTGATCGAGACGCTCAATGATGTGGAGATGGCGAGGTAGCACGTTACGCATCAGGCCAACGGTCCAACGCTCCAGCGCTTCGGGCAGAAGGGTGTGGTTGGTGTAGCCCAGAACGCGGTTGCTCAAATCTGCGGCGCGGTCGAAACCGAAGCCGTGGTCATCGACGAGGATACGGATGAGCTCGGGGCCTGCGATTGCAGGGTGCGTATCGTTCATTTGGATGGCTACATGCTGATCCAGGTTCTCCAGGGAGGAATGGCCTGCTAGGTGGCGGCGCACGATGTCCTGAACAGATGCTGAAGTCAGGAAGTATTCCTGTGACAGGCGGAGCTGCTTGCCGCCGTCGGTGGTGTCATTGGGGTAGAGCACCCTGCTGAGACTACGAGCAAGAGCTTCGGGCTCAGCGGCGGCTACAAAGTCACCGGAGTTGAATTTACCCAGGTCAAAAAGGTCGGCGTTGGGTGCTGCGGCCCAGAGGCGAAGGGTGTTAGCCCACTTGCCGCCGTAGCCTACAACGGGGGTATCGAATGCCTGGGCCTGCACATGTGTACCGGGCTCCCAGCGCAGAAGACCATTTTCCTCGTACATTTCGCCGCCAAAGCCAACGCCGTAGACTGACTCAGGCCGGTTGAAGTCCCAGGGGTTTCCGTTAGCGAGCCAGTTCTCGGGGTTCTCCTGCTGGCGACCGTCTAGGAAGCTCTGTTCAAAGAGGCCGTGTTCGTAGCGCAGACCGTAACCGTAAGCGGGGCAACCAACAGTTGCCATTGATTCAAGGTAGCAGGCTGCCAGGCGGCCAAGACCACCGTTGCCAAGTGCCGCATCAGGCTCAGCCTTGGCCACGGTTTCAAAATCAAGGCCAAGCTCGCTGAGTGCTTCTTCAGCAGTCTCACGCAGACCCAGGTTGATTGCAAGGTCCTCCATCAGGCGACCGATGAGGAATTCCATTGAAAGGTAGTAGACACGTTTACGGTCTTCGTCCCAGGTGCGTCGTGTGGAGGCAAACCAGGGCTCAACGGCCCTGTCACGCAAAGTGTGCGAAAGCGCGATGCGCCAATCGAAGATAGTTGAATGTTGCGGATCTTTTCCTGCTGTGAACTGAAGATGTTCCAACAAAGAAGCGCGGAAGTTTGCTACTGAAATTTCAGGACGTTCGTTTTGTGCCATACTTCGATACTAATTTCAAATTCGCGGGTAGAGGCAAAAATGGCACGAACCGCCGATACCGATATCAAAAATTCTTTTTTTTGAGACAGAATGAGTTTCCCAGCGGCATGGTACGACTTAAATTGACGCAATCTTGGTGCTTGCTGAGAGATGCTCACAGATGGTTTTGTCTAAAGAAGAGGCCACCAGCTGCATATCTCAGCCGGTGGCCACTGCCTGCTACCACTGCTTTAGGGGGGCAGTATTAGGCTTTCACGGAAGCTCTACGCTTGTGCTCGCTGGGCATGCCACCAGCCCACAGCGCAGCCCCAACAATGCCAGCGTTATTGCGGAGGGCTGCCATAACCATGGGAGTACGCAGCTTCCCCTCAAGATAGGGCATGAACTTCTCAGGATTCTTAGAAATGCCCCCGCCGATAATGAACAGGTCAGGTGAGAAGAGCATCTCAAGGTGCGAGAAGTAGCGGTGCAACCGCTTGCCGTACTTTTTCCAAGAGAGCTCATACACCTCACGAGCACGTGCTGATGCACGGGTCTCAGCATCCTGCCCATCAATCTCGAGGTGACCGAGTTCTGTGTTGGGAATAAGCTGACCGTTATTAATGAGCGCGGAACCAATTCCGGTACCCAGAGTAATCAGGGCAAGCAGGCCGTCCTTATCCCGTCCCTGGCCATAAGTGGCTTCTGCTAGCCCGGCGGCGTCGGCATCGTTGAGGGCATAGACCAGGCGGCCCCCCAGGGCCTTACTCATAGTTTCTTCGAGGTTGGTTCCAACCCAGCTGGGGTCAACGTTTGCGGCCGAGAGAGCAAGACCGTTCTTGATGATGGCAGGGAAATCAATTCCGATTGCCGAATCTGAGAGCGGTGCCAGATCGCGCCCCTGTAACTCTTCGACAATCTGGGCTACTACACCTGCACAGGCCTCTGGTGTTGCTGGCTGGGGAGTCGGGATCCGGAAACGGTCACCGACCAGTAAACCGGTACGAATGTCTACAATCCCGCCTTTCATACCGGTACCACCGATATCGATACCGATGACCAGGTCAGCCGGGGTGGGCTCGGGAATCTGGTGGCCTGCTTCAGCCATGTCCTACTCCTTGAAGGTGATGAGGCTAGGGGAGAGTCAGAATGTCGATACCGTCGGCGGTAACAACCATGGTGTGCTCAAACTGGGCGGTGCGCCTGCGGTCTTTGGTGACGACGGTCCAGTCGTCATCCCACATATCCCACTCGATAGTGCCTAAAGTCAGCATGGGCTCGATTGTGAAAATCATGCCTTCTTCGATAAGGGTGTTGTATGCGGGGGCGGCATCGTAGTGGGGAATGATTAGGCCAGAATGGAACTCACGGCCCACACCGTGGCCTGTAAAGTCCCGGACTACACCGTAGCCAAAGCGGGCTGCGTATTTCTCAATCACTCGCCCAATAACATTGATTTCTCGTCCCGGGCGGACAGCCTTCATGGCACGGTTGAGGGCTTCTTCGGTGCGTTCAACAAGCAGACGCGATTCTTCATCAACATTTCCGACCAAGAGTGTACGGTTGGTGTCGCCGTGCATGCCATCGAGGTAAGCGGTGACATCGAGGTTAAGGATGTCTCCGTCTTCAAGAACGGTTGAATCGGGGATTCCGTGGCAGATGACCTCATTTAATGAGGTGCAGACACTCTTGGTGTAACCACGGTAGTCAACGGTTGAGGGGTAGGCACCGTGGTCGCAGATGTACTCGTGCACTAAAACATCGATGTGGTCTGTGGTGGTTCCGGGAACCGCAATTTTTTCGGCTTCTACGATTGCCCCGGCGGCAATCTTGCCAGCGGCTCGCACCCGCTCAATTTCTTCGGGCGTGTAGAAGTTGGAGCCTTTACCTTCATCGGCTTCAGGCTTGCCTACATATTCAGGGCGTTCAATGCCTGCCGGTACCGAGCGCATGGGGGTAACTGTGCCGGGCACCAGGCAACCAAGAGGTGCTTTGCCGGGCTGAGCGGGAAGATTATGGCTAGAAGAATTTGTCGACATGTTATAAATCGTAGTCCCTCTCCTGATTCTCAATGGGGTCTGATGGGTGCCAGGCAAGGAAACTTTTGCCACACTAGGTCGCGTCCAAGCTTTTCTCTTCACTCTTGGAGGGTTTACTGGCATTCCTTGCTTTCTCTTAAACCGCTTTGGTGGCTTACTCCATGGTGTTTCAAAGAAGTGTGACTCTTGCCAAGGGGC
The DNA here is from genome assembly GCF_048513555.1 of Rothia sp. P5766. NCBI lineage: Bacteria > Bacillati > Actinomycetota > Actinomycetes > Micrococcales > Micrococcaceae > Rothia > Rothia sp. P5766. The sequence continues at coordinate 75,162 of NZ_JBLXXS010000002.1, forward strand.
CAGGGCCTTCATAGGATGGTTGGGAAGCAGAACGATGCTCTCGTCTGTCACTATATGTAGAGGAAGACATGTCACTTGAGAATGTAACACCTGGTCCCCATGCCACGGAGTTTTACTACAATCTGCGTACCGGGCAAGTAGAAGAGGGCCAGCAGTCAAAAATCACTGAGCTGTGGGGTCCCTTTGCTACACGCGAAGAAGCCGAGCACGCTATGGAAACAGCTAAAAAACGTAACGAAGCCTGGGATGAAGGCAAAAATTCTTGGGGCAAGTAAAACCATAAAAGTCGGGGCCGGTAGCCTGTGCTACCGGCCCCTACACTTTAAGTGAAATCACTGGTCGAATCTGTGCTCGGGTGCGGGATAGGCCCCTGAGCGTACGTCCTGGCGGTAGGCCTGGGCGCCTTCCAACAGAGTGTCGTACAGGTTGGCGTACTGCTTAACAAAACGAGCCATCTTGCCCTGGCGTAGCCCGAAAGCATCCTGCCAGACCAGAACCTGACCTGTTACATCAGATCCTGCACCGATGCCGATGACCGGAATATGGACTGCGCGGTCAATCTGTGCCGCTATGTCTGACCGCGTCATCTCAATAAGTAAGCAGAAGGCACCGGCCTCAGTAAGCGCAAGCGCGCTCTCTATGAGCGCTTCTGCGCTATCACCACGCCCCTGCACTCGATAGCCACCCAGGGCATGCTCAGACTGGGGCGTAAAACCGATGTGCGCCATGACAGGGATACCCGCCGCAACCAGGGCCTTAACATGCTCGGTGTGATAGCTAGTTGCCTCCATCTTGATGGCGTGCGCACCGCCCTCTTTCATAAAACGCACTGCGCTAGCAACCGCCTGTTGCGGTGACTGTTCATAGGAGCCAAAGGGCAAATCAGCTACCACCAGGGCGCGCTGGGCGGCTGACGATACAGCCTTCACCAGTGGGAGCATTTCATCAACAGTGATAGTGAGCGTGGAATCATGCCCCAGGACGTTACTGCCAGCGGAGTCTCCCACCAGCAAAACCTCAATACCGGCGCGGTCAAAGATAGTAGCGGTGAGCGTATCGTAGCTGGTGAGCATAGCGAACTTTTCACCAGCCTCTTTGGCCTGGCGCAGGTGAACAGTCCGCACCTTTTTAACATCGAGGACACTACCTGCTGAATTCTGCTGAGCAGATGCGGCCGGGGCGGAAGCCTGTGAGCCGTAGGGAGAACTTTCTTCGTTGAGCATACCCCTAACTTTAGTGGCAGGATCGACCCCGCAAACGACCTGAGGGCGCATATTCTCAGTCGGTGAAAGAAATGTTTAAAACTGGTTACGGTTCCTTAGTTTGTGCGCGTGCCAGGTAGGCAGAGGGAAACACAAAGTTTTAGAGTTGGAAGGTAGCGAATAAGAACCTGCCCACCGGGGTGCAGGTAGCGCTAGCGACACGAACGGATAGGTTACATGGATCGTCAGCAAGAGTTTGTTCTGCGCACTATTGAGGAACGCAACGTGCGTTTCGTTCGTCTTTGGTTCACCGATGTTGTAGGCCAGCTCAAGTCGGTGGCGATTGCCCCGGCTGAGGTTGAGAGCGCTTTTGATGAGGGAATCGGCTTTGACGGTTCATCCATTGAGGGCCTTTCCCGTGTCTACGAGTCAGACATGCTCTTACAGCCTGACCCCTCAACCTTCCAGGTGCTGCCCTGGCGCGGTGACGACGAACCCACCTCACGCATGTTCTGCGACATTCTCACCCCCGACGGCGAACCCAGTGCTTCGGACACCCGCGGTGTCCTCAAGAAAATTCTTTCCAAAGCCGCAGGCATGGGCTTTACCTGCTATACCTCCCCGGAAATCGAATTCTACCTTCTGAAATCCAAGGAACTGGGACCCAATGGCTTCCCCGAGCCTGTGGACTCTGAAAGCTACTTCGACCACACCCCCGGGGGAGTCGTGCAGGACTTCCGCCGCAAAGCGGTCAGCACCCTTGAAGAAATTGGGATTTCAGTAGAGTTCTCCCACCACGAGACCGGGCCGGGGCAGAATGAAATTGATTTGCGCCATGCCGATGCTCTGCAAACCGCAGATAACATCATGAGTTTCCGCACCGTCATCAAGGAAGTCGCCCTGTCCCAGGGTATCTATGCGACCTTCATGCCCAAGCCTTTTACCGAACACGCCGGTAGCGGCATGCACACCCACTTCTCCCTGTTTGAAGGTGATACCAACGCTTTCTTTGAGGCAGGAGCCGAGTACCAGCTTTCACGCACCGCCAAGCACTTCATCGCCGGTGTCTTGCAGCATGCACCCGAATTCACCTCGGTCACCAACCAATTCGTCAACTCCTACAAGAGGCTGTGGGGCGGCGGCGAAGCACCCTCCTATGTCTCTTGGGGCCATAACAACCGCTCGGCCCTGGTCCGTGTGCCGCTCTACAAGCCCAACAAGATGCAGTCAGCCCGTATGGAATACCGCGGTATCGACTCGGCGACCAACCCCTACCTGGCCTACGCCGTTATCCTGGCGGCTGGCCTGAAGGGAATCGAGAACGAGTACGAGCTACCCTCGGCAGCGGTTACGGAAGATATCTCCGCAATGACCAGCGCGGAGCGCCGTGCCATGGGCTACCACGCCTTGCCCTCATCTCTCTACGATGCAATCCACCGCACCGAAGAATCAGAATTTATGGCCGAAACACTGGGCGAGCAGGTTTTTGAGCAGTTCCTGCGTAACAAGCGCCGTGACTGGAACGCTTTCCGTGCCGAAGTAACCCCCTACGAGCTTAAGACCAGCCTCGGTATCCTCTAACAAGGCTGTGCAGGCGTAGCCCCTACTAGGGCGCTACGCTTGCCTTGTTGTATCTAGCAGAACCCCAACAGCCCAAGGAGCAAGACACGGTGACAGCCCCAAAAACTACCTCAGCGCACCCCGATGACGCTACCCGCCGCGCAGAAGAAGAACGCAAGGCACATGTGCGCCTCATCAGTGAGATGGCAGCACTGGGTTTCTACGATGCTGCCAAGAGCGCTCGCTGGCTGGATTCACCTGAACTGGCAAGGGTCGACCGTAATAAACTTTTTGAGGGTCTGAGGTTGGCACCTTCACCTGACATCGCTCTGCCTGCGCTGGTGAGGCTGATTGAGAGAGCGCCGAAGGTAGCAGAACTTGCAGGGCAAGGTGCTGATGCCCCCGCTCTCTACCGCTTACTTGGCGGCTCAGAAGCACTGGGGGAGTTTCTTGTTCGACGCCCAGAGCACACAGACCTGCTAGAGATTGAGGATAAGCAGCTAGCCTATGAAGATTTCCCCCGGTCGCTGCTACCGGAAACTGATAATGAGTTCCTGACCCCCATTGCCCCGCTTGACACCGTGTACCGGGCGGACCTGCTCAAGGCCGTAGGAGCGGACCCTGATTCTGATACACCCAAAGCAAGCTTGACGGGAAAAGAGGCTTACACCGCGCTTCGCATAGCCTACCGCCGGCACATCACCGAGCTAGCTATCCACGACCTCACCAGCTACGCGCCGGTCAAATTTATGCCTACTGTGGGGCATGTCTTAGCTGACCTGGCAGCGGGCGCTCTTGAAGCAGCACTGGCCGTTGCTCGCGCCGAGGTTTCGGCAGCGCGAGGAGACGACACTGTTGCCGCAGTTGAACTGGCGATCATCGGTATGGGTAAGTGCGGTGCACGGGAACTCAACTACATCTCGGATGTTGATGTGGTCTATGCAGTGGCACACGCACCGCTTTCAGACCTTCCAGAGGGATTCACCCCCCTAGATGAGAACACCCTGACACAGGTGGGCCTTGAGCTCGTTCAGGCTCTATCCAAAGCAATTATGGCACCAGCGCCAGAACCAGCCCTATGGGAGGTCGACGCCAACCTCCGCCCCGAGGGTAAAGACGGGGCGCTTGTCCGTACCGTAGAGTCCTATACCAGCTACTACAAACGGTGGGCGGATAACTGGGAATTCCAGGCCCTCCTGAAAGCCCGCCCCATAGCGGGCAACCCTGCCCTGGGGGTACGGTGGGCGAGGGCTATGCGCCCCTTCGTCTGGGAGTCAGCGGCCAGGGACTCCTTCGTGGAATCCGTCCAGGCCATGAGACACAGGGTGACAGATAATATCCCTGCCGCTGAAGTTGACCGTCAGATTAAGCTTGGCCCCGGAGGTCTGCGCGACGTAGAGTTCACGGTTCAACTACTCCAGCTAGTCCACGGTCGAACCGATGAGAGCGTCCGAACTCAGACAACCACCGACTCTCTGAGTGCACTAGCAAAGGCCAGCTATATCAGCCGCAAAGATGCCCTTGACTTCGCCGAAAACTATGCCACCCTCCGGGTCATGGAACACCGTATTCAGCTGCTCTATATGCGCCGGACCCACCTCATGCCCGCCAAAGAAAAGGACCGACGCACCCTAGCTAGGGGTATGAGCTCGCCACTAGCCCCCAACCAGCTGACCGAAGCCGACATGCTCAAACAGTGGGCAAAAATCAAACGGGTGGTTAAGCTACTCCACGAAAGGCTCTTCTTCCGTCCGCTTCTTGCCGCGGTGGCTCACCTATCCAAGGACGAGGTAGCCCTCAGCCCCCAAGCCGCACAAGACCGTTTGGCAGCCCTGGGCTACAAGGACCCCCGCCGCGCTATGGGGCACATCGAGGCCCTGACCAAAGGCCTACGCCGCTCTGCCGAAATTCAGCGAACGCTCATGCCGGTACTCTTGGGGTGGTTCGCCAAGGGAGTAGACCCCGATGCTGGCCTACTGGGTTTCCGCCGTATCAGTGAGTCCCTTGGCGGTACCCCCTGGTATCTGCGTATGCTCCGAGACTCACCCGCCGCAGCAGAGCGTCTATGTACCCTACTCTCCAGCTCACGCTTTATCACTGACCTACTGGAAGATACCCCCGAACCCATTGCTTGGCTTGACCGAGACGAGGACCTCAAACCGCGAGACACCGAGGTCATCATTGGTGAACTACGCTCCCAGCTCACCCGGCACACCGACCCCCTGGATGCCATCCGTGCCGTCCGCATGGCACGACGCCGTGAAATCCTCCGGTTATCTATGGGTGAAGCGCTAGGACTGACCACCACTGAGGAAGTCGCACACGGTCTGTCCGACATCGATCGAGGGGCTATCCAGTCAGCGCTCGCTATTGCCGAACGCGAACTCTACGCTGAGGGCCGAGAACCGCTCACCCATGTAGCAGTTATCGCAATGGGCCGTCAAGGCGGGGCCGAAATTGGCTACGGCTCAGACTCAGACCTCATGTACGTTCATATTCCGTGCCCAGGAGCAGACGAACGTGAAGCCCAAGCAGAAGCCACCGAACTCATTAACCGCATGGTTCAGCTCCTCAAACAGCCGACCAAGCCGCCCATCCGTGCCGAGAAAGTGCTCGAGATTGACGCCGACTTGCGACCAGAGGGCAAACAGGGGGCTATGGTGCGCTCGCTGGACTCTTTCCGGGAGTATTACGAACGTTGGGCCGATACCTGGGAGTTCCAGGCTCTACTGCGTGCCCGCCCCTTTGCTGGTTCTGAGACGGTGGGTAAGGCTTTTGTAGAGCTGATTGCTCCTTATCGTTACCCGTCTACTTTTGGGGCTGCACAGGTGACTGAGATTCGGCGTATGAAAGCGCGTGTGGAAACCGAACGTATGCCTCGTGGAGCCGATAAAACACGCCAGCTCAAACTGGGCAGGGGTGGTCTAACCGATGTTGAGTGGCTGGTTCAGCTCCTTCAGCTTCAGCACGCGCACCGGGTTCAGGGTATGCAAACGACCTCAACCTTGGGGGCTTTGTCCGCCGCAGTTGAAGCCGGAATTGTTGAGCAGGACGATGCTCAGCTTCTGAGTTCGGCCTGGAGACTTGCCTCGAAGATCCGTGGTTTGAATGTTTTGAGGACGGGCCGGGCTTCAGATACTTTAACGACAACCCGATCTGATCTTGAGGCCATTGCACGCTGGTGCGGCTATGAACCGAACTCGGCACGCTTACTCGAAGACGACTACCTGCGTATCACCCGTCAGGCTCGGGCTGTCTATGAGAAGCTGTTCTACCCGGCCTAGACACCACGCGGAAAGAGAAGAAGATAGTGACTGAGCACAATGGTGTGGCTACTGTACGCATTGACCGTCTTGACTCTATGGATGACCGCGTTTTGCGCGCCGGATGGCCGACTGGCAGGCTACACCTTAATGTACCGGCTTCAGGGAAGCGAAACGGTTGAGCAGGATGATGGGCGACTACCGAGGCAAGGGACTGGGCCTTGCTCTCAAGATAGCCAACCACCGTCAGCTTGAGCCTAAGGGCACCGATTTTACGGGGCTGGTGGAGTTGGGTTGATCGCAATAACCTTGCAATGCGAGCTATCAACCAGCAACTGGGCTATCAAAGCCTGGAGCTATGCCAGATAGTCGAGAAGCAGGGGTAGCTAGTGCTGCTCTGCCTTCGAGATTTGGTCTGCCAAATCTTCGGGGGAGAGATCTGCATTTGAGAAAGCCTCGTTGAGCGGCAGGTGCAGGCGGAGCCCGGTACCCGGGCAGATTTCTACATGCGCACTGCGGAGTTTGAAGTCTACAAGGTGCCCACCCTTATCGCGTTCATCGTTGATAAAGTGTGCATGGCACCCGGGCACACCGATACCCTGCTCGTAAATAGGGGTGCGGAACCCAACGATAGTGCCGGTAACATCATCAAACTGGACGATGTCCTCGCCTTCTACCGCATCAACCATCTTGGGGTAGGGCTTGGACTGCTTCTTGACGGTTCGGGTGCGTACCCACTCAAAGTCGCCCACAATTTTGATGGCATACATGTAGTTATCTGAGAGAGTGAAATCATCAAGCACCTGGGCTGCTCGTTGACGGAGAAGATTGCGGGGTAAATCCCGCTTAATTGCCGGAACAAAGTTAGTAATCACCGCAAAGGGTGTCTTCTGGTCCAGGTCCGCTAAGGACACAGAGCCGTCAAAGCGCATCTGGTAGCAGGTCCCATCGAGCACAACCATCTCACCGTCAAGACCGTCAAAGGTGCCCACCCCAAAATTGCCGTGCCCCAGGAGCTCACCGATTGTCATATCGCCGTCGTAGATACCGTCTAAAAGCTGGCTCATGAGGCCGGTCTGGAAGACTTCGTTCCGGTAGATGGTGCTACGTCCTTCAAGAATTGAACTCTGCTTGCTCATGTTTTCATCTCTTCTGAACTTATGGGTCTTTACACTCAAAAGCCGCGCCCCCCACCCACAGAATCTGTGGATGTGGGAGCGCGACCCTGGGCTTATGGCACCAGTTTACGGCAGATTAGACACCGTAGTACAGCTGGTACTCCAGCGGGTGCGGCACCAGTGAGAGGGGCTCCAGCTCCTTGGTGCGCTTATAGTCAATCCATGCCTGGATGAGGTCCTCGGTGAAAACATCGCCGGCGAGCAGGAAGTCGTGGTCTGCTTCAAGAGCGGCCAGGGCTTCTTCGAGGTTGGCAGGAGCCTTCTTGATATCTGCTGCTTCTTCAGCGGGCAGCTCGTAGAGGTCCTTGTCAATCGGTGCTGGGGGTTCAATGCGGTTGCGGATACCGTCTAGACCAGCCATGAGCTGGGCAGCGAAAGCCAGGTAGGGGTTTGAAGAAGGGTCCGGTGCACGGAACTCTAGACGCTTGGCCTTGGGGTTTGAACCGGTGATGGGGATGCGGATACCGGCTGAACGGTTACCCTGCGAGTAGACCATGTTCACGGGTGCTTCGTAACCGGGAACCAGGCGCTTGTAGGAGTTTACGGTGGGGTTGGTGAAAGCCAGAACTGATGAGGAGTGCTCAATCAGACCACCGATGTACCAGCGGGCAAGGTCGGAGAGGCCAGCGTAGCCACGCTCATCGTAGAAGAGGGGCTCGCCGTTGAGCCAGAGTGACTGGTGACAGTGCATACCTGAACCATTGTCACCGAAGACGGGCTTGGGCATGAAGGTGACGGTCTTGCCCCAGGCATCGGCGGTGTTCTTGATGACGTACTTAAACTTGAGCAGGTCATCTGCAGCCTGGGTCAGGGTGGAGAACTTGTAGTTGATTTCTGCCTGGCCGGGTGCGCCAACCTCGTGGTGAGAACGCTCGACTTCGAGACCAACTTCATCGAGGGCTACGCACATGGCATCGCGTAGGTCGGCCTGCTTATCGACCGGAGAGACAGGGAAATAGCCGCCCTTGGTCAGTGTCTTGTTACCCAGATTACCGCCATCTTCGGTCCTAGCTGAGTTCCAGGGAGCTTCATCGGAGTCGATCTTGAAGGAAACAGACTGGGGGGTCACCTCGTGCTGGACGTTCTCGAAGACGAAGAATTCAGCTTCTGAGGCGAAGAAAGCGGTATCGGCAATACCTGTTGACTTGAGGTATTCTTCAGCACGCTCAGCAACACCTCGGGGGTCACGGTGATAGGGCTCTCCGGTGCGTGGGTTGACAATGGAGCCGGTGATGATCAGGGTCTTCTCAAGACGGAAGGGATCAACATAGGCACTGGCTACATCGGGAATGAGCTGCATATCGGACTCAGCGATACCCTGAAAGCCCCGAATAGAGGACCCATCAAACATCTGGCCTACTGTGAAGAAATCTTCATCAATGGATTTTGCGGGCATGTTGAAGTGCTGCTGGACACCGGGAAGGTCGGTGAAGCGGATGTCAACAAACTTGACGTCTTCCTTGGTAATGAAGTCTAGGACTTCCTGTGAGGTTGTGAACATAATTGGGTGTTCTCCTTGAGATATATCGACCCCGGGGCCCCATGGGTGGGCACCTGGATGTTGTATCTAGCCTAGAGCTAGTTTTTTGCCCTCAAGTGTCGCCTTTGTTTCGCTTGTGTAACAGCCTGAGCACCAAGTTGCAGGCGTGTTAAGGGCTCCTGCAGCTGGCTAAGCTCTCTTTCATTCTAGGAAAGCGGTCAGTGCTCTTGGGTGACCGTGGTATCTCATAGATGACTTTTCTGGGTAGGGGAGTTGCTCTTAAGCCGGTAAGGTTAGATGTTGTGGTATCAAGAAAAGATTTAGGTTCATGGCTTGACGGTGCCCCCACCCATATGGATTACCCGGGGCAGGATATGGGGCGCCCCCGTTCTGGCAGGGGAGCAATTGCCCGCCCTTTGAGCCGCTTGATTGCGTTTTGTATGGATTGGTACCTCATTAAAGGTATTTTCTTCCTCCTGGGGAAGTTTGTTTTCCCCGGTGCGAACCTAGCCTCTCTCGATATTGCCCAGCTCATTTTTTTCTGGCTTTACATGGTTTCTGCCGTTGGTTTCATGGGGCATAGCATAGGTCATTTTGTCATGGGAATGCAGGTTCAGAGCCTTGACGGTAAACCTGCCGGGTGGCTCTCTGCTCTCGTCCGCCAGAGCATGGTGATGCTGGTTCTTCCTGTCCTGATCATGGACGCTGACCAACGGGGGCTTCACGACCGTGCACGTCATACCATTTTGGTTCTTATTCGTTAGATGGTGTAGATATGTCAGATGATTCCACAAGGGAAGACAAAAACCCTAGCATGCAAAGAGAACATGACCCAGCTCTGCCCCCTTTCCTGACTTCCCCAGGCAAGGTCGATAAGATTCTGCTGTCCCTACTGGGATTCATGACGATTTTCTCCCTGGCGATTATACCCACTCGGGCTTTCTTGCTGGTTGAGCATCCCTGGGTTCTGTCGCTCTTGACCGGCTCCGGTTTGGGAGTTCTGATTACCGCCGCCCAGAATCCCCACCAGTACCTTCTATGGGCTGTGTTGGTTACGGTGGCAGCTCTGAGCCACATCAAGTTCATGGCCGTTTACTTTTTTATGGGTAAGCATTGGGGCCAAGACTTTATCAATTGGATTTTCGCCAGCCATACACCGCTCTGGTACCGCAAGCTGGAGGGCTTTGTGGAACGGCACCTACTGGTGAGCCTTCTCCTGGGGTTTATCCCTTTTTCGCCTATTCCCGCTACCTTGCTGGTAGCTATAGCCGGTATCCGCAGGATCAAGGGTATGGTCATCGGTGTCTATATCTATATTCTCGCCCTGCTGAATAAGTGCTTCTACCTGTACCTGGGCGTTACCTTTGGTGAGGGAATCCAGCCTATTCTCAAAACCATTGATCGCTACATGATGCAGATAACCCTGGCGCTGTTGCTCTATGTCTTTGTGGTCAACTGGTGGAAGGGCTCCAAGAAGCAGAAAGAAGGTCGGTAGGTACGGTAAAGGCCGGGTTCTTAAAGAACCCGGCCTTTATATATCAAGCCAAATGGTGCTAGCGCATGCCCTTACGGCTGGGGCGCATACGCAGGGGATCAACGCCCTTGGGGATCGCACTGAGCATATTGTTGTGCTTGGAGATGGAATCAATGCGGTTAGAAACCTGGTGCATCTCCTGCTGAGTCAGGTGCTTGGGTAGCTTGTTCATTGCCTTAGTGACCTGTTTGAGCTCTACCTGACCCTCCGCGGTACCTGTGTTGATAACGTGAACGGGTACGGTAGGAACAATCTTCTTATAGCGGAGCTTTTCTTTCTGAACCAGGCCGTTGACGCGGTTAGTGGGGCCCTCGGTCACCAGAACGATGCCGGGGCGTCCAATAGCGCGGAAGACAACATCCTGTGACTTATTCACTGCAACGGGTTGCTGCTCAAAAATCCAGCCGCGGCGCAGGGTTGAGAGAGCAGCGCCTGCACGGCCGGGGCGGTCCTCAAGCTGAGCAAAGGCGGCCTTTTCTGCGCGGCGAGAAAGAACAATCACTGCGAAGAGGATGCCGAAAGGAATACCGATCAGAAGGAAAGTAATCCAGTTCTTCAGCAGAATACCGATGAGCAGGAAAACAAGGACGGTTGCACAGAAAACCAGCGCCAAAATCCAGGGGATATTGGGGTCTTGTTGGCGGGTCACACCATAGACCTGCTTCATCTGGGCAAACATGCCGGGGCCACGCTTAGCGCGGCGCTCTGCGCCTGCCTTTTTCTTTTCTTCGCGGGTGTTGCCACGAGATTCAGCCACTGTGTATCCTTCGTGAGTCGAGAACCGGGCGCCCTAGCTATCTAAGTGATAAGAGCGCCGTAACTTACCCATTCTATACGGCAGGTGCCCGCCGATAAAGCCGGCAGGCACCCAAATGAGATGATAAAGCTAACGGCTGGGGAGACCCTGAAGCCTGGTTTACGCGCCAGCTGCTACCAGTGAGCTTGCTTCTTGCATGGCAAAGCCTTCATCGTCGATGTGAGAGAGGTGCTCAGGTATCTGGCGGCCGTGCTTCTTCATGGCGCGGGCCCAGAGCTTACCGGCACGGTAGGAAGAACGAACCATGGGCCCAGCCATGACACCGGAGAAACCGATTTCCTCGGCCATTTGGGAAAGTTCAAGGAACTCGGTCGGCTTGACCCAACGCTCGATGGGGTGGAAGAGCGGGCCGGGGCGTAGGTACTGCGTCAGGGTAATAAGGTCTGTTCCTGCATCGTGTAGGTCACAGAGGGCCTCATAGATTTCCTCGTTAGTTTCCCCCATACCCAAAATCAAGTTGGACTTAGTGATCAGGCCGGCTTCTTTGCCCTGGGTTATGACATCGAGTGAGCGCTCGTAGCGGAAAGCGGGGCGAATCTGCTTGAAAATACGGGGTACTGTCTCAAGGTTGTGAGCAAAGACTTCGGGCTGGGCATCAATGACCTGCTGGACGTCTTCTTCTTTGCCTTTGAAGTCAGGGATCAGGATCTCGACACCTGTGGTGGGCGATACCCTGTGAATCTGCCTGATTGTCTCGGCGTAGAGCCAGGCACCACCGTCTTCAAGGTCATCGCGGGCAACGCCGGTGACAGTTGCGTAGCGCAGGCCCATCTTTTTGACGTTGAGGGCTACCTTAATTGGTTCCGTGCGGTCAATAGCAATCGGCTTACCTGTATCAATCATGCAGAAGTCGCAGCGACGGGTGCACTCAGAGCCGCCAATCAGGTAGGTCGCTTCACGATCTTCCCAGCACTCATAGATGTTGGGGCAACCTGCTTCTTCGCATACTGTATGCAGGCCTGAACCGCGGGAGAGGTTAATCATCTCCTGATATTCAGGGCCTACTTTAGCCCTGGTTTTAATCCATGAGGGCTTCTTCTCGATAGGTACTTCTGCATTGCGCGCTTCAACGCGCAGTAGCTTGCGGCCGTCAGGCTGGGCGCTCATGTGGAGGAATCTCCTTTGTAGATTGGTCTCATCGTTAAGTCTATGTGGGGGCTTAAGGGTTTGAGGGGAACCCCTTTGAGGGCTAGGTGGCGGGAACGAAAGATGCCGCTAGCTGGTTGGCGTAGTGGTCGAGTTCCTTTTCAACCTGCTCAACAATATCTGCTGGAGAAATATTCCGCCCGAGCTGTTCACTAATCGTGGTGACCCCGGCATCTGTAATTCCGCAGGGAATGAAAGCCCCGAAAGGGTCAGTGGGGTTATTGCAGTTGATGGAAAAGCCGTGCATGGTGGTGTTTTTTGAGACTCGAATTCCAATGGCGGCTATTTTCTTATCTGGTAGCAGTGCCCCGTCACCCCGGACCCAGACACCAGAGCGACCTTCCACTTGCTGGCAGGTGATACCAAGCCCGGTAAGGACCTTGATGAGGACCTCTTCTAAGACTCGCACGTACCTGACCACGTCAATGGGTTCGGGCAGCTGGACGATGGGATATCCAACGAGCTGGCCGGGGCCGTGCCAGGTCAGTTTACCACCACGATCAATTTTGATCACAGGAACTCGATTGTCGCTGGGGTACTCATGGTCTTCGGTTCTTTTCCCAGCGGTAATAACTTCCTGGTGCTCTAGGAGCAGGACGGTGTTTTGTTGTTGGCCGGTAGCGACTTTTTCGTGTGTCTTGCGCTGGTATTGAAGCGCCGTCTCATAGTCAACGTACTGGGGTGCAAAGCCGACCCGCTCAAACAAAAGTGCCATACCCTCTAGGGTAGTCCTTTTAGTCAGACTCTAAAAATAGCTAGCCTAAGTGTGGCTTTAAGTTTTTGGTGACCAACTGTGAATTTTTATCCACAGCTAACTAATGTATCTCTGACTAGTAGAAATGTCTGTTCTGTGGATAACTTTTTAATGGGTTCTTGCATGTGAGGTATGTCTAGAACATGAAAAGCCAAGCATCTCTTCACCCACAAGACGCACCATCTCACCCTGAGCAGGAACCCCTTGCATCTGACAGCGCGCTCAAGGGCCTGACCGATGTCATCCTCCGATATCGCCTTGAAAGCGGGCCGACCCACTCTACCTGGATTGCTGACTGTGGCTATCAGGCAGCAGGACAGCTTGAGATACAAGCAGGGCCTTACACACTGACTCAATATTCAAAGAGCGCAACCGCCGCAATGAAAGCAGCTGAGCGGCTCTGCTCTTTACCTACCCACCCTGCCGTCCTGAGAGTAGATGCAGTAACCAGCTCACCTAGTGCAGGTCATATCTGGTATGAGGCAGCTGAAGCAGGTACTCTAGCGGATTATTGCAGAGCCCGGGGCCAGCTTCCACTTGCCCAAGCTACCACCGTAGCTAAGGCCCTGACTGCGGCATTAACATATCTCCACCAGCAAGAGCTTGCCTACCGAGACCTTAGGTTAGAGCACTGTGTTTTCACTGTTAAGGGGGAGCTTAAAGTTCTAGCGCCCGACCTTGATCTCAGAACTTCACCCGATACTGCCAAAGAGGCCAAAAAGGCAGAGGATATTGCCGCCTGTGCCGCTATTCTCTGGTTCTGTCTTACGGGCAAGGAACCTAAGGCACAAAGGCTCCGGGCGCCGCTTCTATTGAGCCTACCTCAGGCCAGCGACGCTCTTGCTCAAACACTTGAAGATGCTATTGACCTGAGAGCAAATCAGCCGAGCCTGACCGATCTTGCCGCCCTATTTGACCTGACTGCGGATTCTGCCCCCTTAGAGCTCCATCTGAGTGCCAACGAGAGCGTCCTAAGCCGGCTCCCTGCCTACACGGCGACTGAGACTGAGCCGATGACCAACAAGCCTAAAACCCGCATGAGGAGGGCACCGAAAGTCTACGGGCAGCCCCAAACACTGAATAGACGGTCCTCATCAAGGGCTGGTATCTCCTTATGGAAATCGGGGAAGCAGGGGGTTGCTATAGCGCTTCTGGCGGCTATCGTTCTTGCGCTGGGGGCGTGTATATCTGTTTTCTTACCGTGGATCCAGGACCGTCTCAGCGCTAGCCCGCAAGAACAAGCCGCGGAGGAAACTCAGTCACAGGAAATGTCACTACCGACTAGCCCAGCCACGCTATCACCAACAAAGGAGCCAGAATTACAGAAACCTTCCGAACCGGTGAGTGGTATCAGCGGTGATCACCAGGAAGTAATTACCCAACAAACAGCCGAACTCATCCGTCTGCGAAGCCAAGTTCTATCTTCTGGCAATAGCGATCGCGTTCAGGACTATGCCTTACCCGGTTCTGAATTAGAACACAATGACCGTAATATGCTGACTCAAGAAGGAGCAAGAGATCTCAGCCAGATGTCGTCCCAAGTAGTGTCCGTTGAGGAAATTTCTGCCGGTCAGGAGGGTAGCTACACAGTAATAGCGGTTCTTGAAGCTCGCGGCTACAACCCTAAGGGGAGCGACGAGGAACTAGCGCGGTTAGGTATGACCCGAGATGGAGAACGCATTATGCAGAAAGTCAGCTTGACACTACAGCCCTCTAGCCTAGGGCTAAGAATTGAATCAGCAAAACCTATTACTGCCAACCAAGGCTAGGCTTCAAGCACTGTAAGCGAATAAGAAATAGAGCGGTAGGCAGTTGATGCCTACCGCTCTAGTGGCGAATTCGATATGCCCTTAGATTACAGGCAGCGATTTAGATTTGTGGGTACTGGATAAAAATTGCGATAGCAATATTAATCAGCGCAAGACCGCCAACGGTGTGGGCAAGAGCAATGTTCTTACCTGATTCAGGAGTGCCAAGAGCAAGAGCGGCCTTGTACTTCTTCTGACCTACGAATGCAGCGGCAGCGATCACCAGGGCAATCACCATTTTGATGCCAATCATCATGTGGTTGAGTTGCATATTTTCTGCCATCTGCATGAAGTAGAGAGCGAAACCGGTAACAAGCTGCAAGAGCGCGGCATGGAATTGGCCGGGCAGGACGACAGCTTTCTTAAAGTTTGCTACCCAAAGGCCAAACACTAGTGAAGCACCAATAATGTGCAGAAACAGAAGAATTGAAAAAGCAATAGACATGTTCTTTAGTCTACGGAATACCGGGCTCTTTATCGACAGTATGTCACAGCAAGGGGTGTGTTGGTCGGCACCTATGTCAGTTACCCCAGGCAAACAGGGGGTATACAAAAGGTGCTCCCTCATCATGTGATGGGGGAGCACCCTCAAACAATAACTGGGCGAGTAAAGGGGCTAGATGTCCCTTACTCAGTCACCACCTGTTTTTAGAGGCCGACCTCAGCCTCAAAAGCGGCTTCTTCAAGTCGCTGCTTGAGGAAAGCCAGGAAGCGACCAGCATCTGCACCGTCCACGACGCGGTGGTCGTAGGTGAGTGAGAAGTATGCTAGCGAACGAATTGCGATGACATCGTTACCATCAGCGTCCTGGATCACAGCGGGGCGCTTGTTGGTTGAGCCGATACCCAAGATTGCTACGTTGGGCTGGTTGATGATCGGGGTGAAGAAGACACCGCCGGTTTGGCCGGTTGATGAGATGGTGAAGGTTGAGCCGGAGAGCTCCTCAGGTGCAACCTGACCGTCGCGTGCACGCTTGGCTACATCATTGATCTTCTTTGCGATCCCGGCAATGTTGAGGTCACCGGCATCCTTAACAACGGGGACAAGCAGACCCTTGGGGGTGTCAACTGCTAGGCCGATGTTCTCGGATCCGTGGTAGGTAATTTCCTTGAAGTCATCACTCATTGAGGAGTTGAACTGGGGGAACTGCTGCAGAGCTTCGGTAACTGCCTTGGTGAAGAAGGGCAGGAAGGTCAGCTTGGTACCCTCACGAGCCTCAAAACCAGCCTTAGCCTTGTTGCGCAGAGCAACCAGACGGGTGAGGTCAATTTCCTGGACAGTGGTCAGCTGAGCTGAAACTGCCAGCGACTCAACCATGCGCTTGGCAACGGTCTGGCGGATACGAGCTGTCTTCTCGGTGGTGCCACGCTTTGATGAGACTGCAGGCTTGGGGGCAGCAGGGGCCGTAGGAGCAGCAGCTGGCGCAGCTACGGGAGCGGGTGCTGCGGCGGGGGTTGCAGCAGAGCCCTTCTTAGCCTCGGCAGCAGCCAATACGTCCTGCTTGCGGATGCGGCCACCAACGCCGGTTCCCTTGATGGTTGAAAGGTCGATACCTTCCTGCTTCGCCAGCTTGCGTACAAGGGGAGTGACGTAGGCTTCGCCGTTCTCGCCGGAGGGAATTTCGACAGCAGGAGCCTCAGCAGCCTCATCCTGTGAAGAAACCGCTACCGGTGCCTGCGCCTGATCAGCTACCTTGGCTTCGTCGGCTGCAGGGGCCTGAGGCGCATCAGTTGAGGCGGCGGGGGCAGCAGATGAAGCGCTACCGATGATGGCCAGAACCTGGCCGACCTCGGCATCCTCGTCTTCCTGGATGCGGATTTCAAGCAGGGTACCGGCAACGGGTGAGGGAACTTCGGTATCTACCTTATCGGTGGAAACCTCAACCAGAGCCTCGTCAACGGCTACTTCTTCGCCAACCTCTTTGAGCCAGCGGGTGATGGTGCCTTCGGTAACTGATTCGCCCAGCGCGGGGAGGGTAACCTCAACGCCTTCAGCGGAGCTTGCAGGGGCTTGAGTCGCAGGAGTGGGTGCAGGTGCAGCGGATTCAGCTGCGGGAGCGGATGTTGCTGGAGCTTCCTGGGCAGGTGCAGCTACAGGAGCAGATGCGCTTGCGCCGGAGCCGTCACCAATGACGAGCAGGGGAGCACCTACTTCGACATCCTGGTCTTCTTCAACGAGAATCTGTTCAACAACACCGGCAACGGGTGAGGGAACTTCGGTATCAACCTTGTCAGTTGAAACTTCGACGATAGCTTGGTCGACAGAAACTGTTTCGCCAACTTCAACGAGTAGGCGGGTAACGGTACCCTCGGTTACTGATTCGCCCAGTGCGGGCAGTTCAACGGTAGTGGACATAGTCTTTCGTGGTCTCCTTGTACGTGATGGAATATTGAAAGGGTAGGTGGTGCTTCACAGGTGCGGAGCGACCACCTACCTGAAGCTTGTTTAGCCGTGCAACGGTGCGCCAGCCAAGGCCATTGCTGCTTCACCGAGTGATTCGTTCTGAGTGGGGTGAGCGTGGATAAACTGTGCAACGTCTTCGGGGAAAGCCTCCCAGACAACCCACATCTGTGCCTCACCAATTTGCTCGCCCATGCGCTTGCCAACAGCGTGAACACCGATGATAGGGCCGTTCTTTTCACGGACAACCTTGACCAGACCGCCCGTACCAAGGATAGAGGACTTACCGTTACCGGCCAGGTTGTACTCTGTAACCTCGATGTTTTCCTTGCCGAACTTCTCTTCAGCCTTGGGCTGTGAGTAGCCGATTGAGGCAATTTCGGGTTCGCAGTAGGTGACCTTGGGGATATGGAGATCCTCAACCACCTGTGGGTTCAGGCCAGCAATCTCTTCAGCAACGAAACGGCCCTGCTGGTAGCCACGGTGCGCTAGCTGGACACCGGGGACGATATCGCCAATAGCGTAGATGTTGCCTACCCCGGTGTGCAGTCGCTCGTTAGTAATGACAAAGCCACGGTCCATGGTCAGGCCCTGCTCGTCGTAACCAAAGCCCTCGGTGTTGGGGCCACGGCCTACAGCAACGAGCACGATGTCAGCTTCAAAGGTGGTGCCGTCTTCGAGGGAGACTTTAGCGCCGTTGGCGTCCTGCTCAACAGTTTTGAAGAACTTGCCCAGTGAGGATTTGATGCCCCGCTTCTTGAATTCGCGCTCAAGAACCTTAATGATGGAGGGATCTTCGTTGGGTACTAGGTGGGGTAGGCCCTCGATAATGGTGACGTCAACGCCCATTGAGTTCCACATGGAGGCGAATTCACACCCGATAACGCCACCGCCCAGAACGATTGCGCTCTTGGGGAGGTAATCCATCTGCAGCGCTTCGGTTGAGGTCAGAACGCGATCGCGAATCTCAATACCGAAGGTCTTGGAAACAGAACCGGAGGCCAGGATAATGTGCTTACCCTTGTAGGCGGTGCCGTTAACGCTGATGGTGTCTTGGCCGGTGAGCTTACCTTCACCTTCGATGACGGTGACCTTCTTCATCTTGAGAAGACCGCTTAGGCCCTT
Organism: Rothia sp. P5766; assembly: GCF_048513555.1. NCBI lineage: Bacteria > Bacillati > Actinomycetota > Actinomycetes > Micrococcales > Micrococcaceae > Rothia > Rothia sp. P5766. The sequence goes on from NZ_JBLXXS010000002.1 coordinate 93,429, forward strand.
GAACTTACCGGCAACGATGCCGTCCTTGTAGTCACGAACCTTGGCCATGTCAATGGATTCAAGGGTGGTGTTAACACCGTACTGTGAGGCGTGCTTTGCCTCAGAAGCGAGCTCTGCTGCGTGCAGGTAAGCCTTGGTGGGAATGCAACCGGTGTGCAGGCAGGTGCCACCCAGATTGCTTTTTTCGATGAGACCTACGGAGAAACCGAGCTGTACAGCTCGAAGTGCAGCTGAGTAGCCTGCGCTACCGCCACCGAGGATGAGGATATCGAATTCTGTTGTTGCCGAGTCGGCCACGTTGACGCTCCCTTACATGGGTTTGCGGAGACACAATGCCCCCTTATCTACTGTCATTTTCTAGCTTATCGCTTGTCGGGGCACAGCTCCACTATTGCGCCGATGAGACTTATGTGCCCCGTGACTAAAACTGAGGGTCCTGATGCACCCAGGGAGCTAGCCTTTTACTCTAGGACCCCTTGTAGATAGCCTTTCGGGCCTCTGCTGAGCCTTTGAATGGGCTATGAATCTCTGGGGGCAGAGGTAAAGGCTCATGTTCATATTATGGTGGACGCCACGTCATGAGGTGTTAACGATTACATCCCGGTTACCTTTGTGAAGGGTAACCGGGATGCTCAACGATTTAGGCGTAGGCCTCAATAAATTTGATGAGGGTTGCAACGGAATGGCCTGTACCTTCCTTAGGTGTGTACCCATAGGGTGTTTCTTCGTTGAAAGAAGGCCCAGCAAAATCGAGGTGAGCCCAAGGAATCTTGGCGCCATCTTTCTCACCCACGAATTCTTCAAGGAACTGGCCTGCAACAAGCATTCCGCCGTACCTGGAACCGATGTTCTGAAGGTCAGCAACGGGGGACTTGAGGGACTTTCGCAAATGCTCGGGCATGGGCATGGGCCAGTAGTCTTCGCCAGCGGCGCTAGCTGCTTCAACTACCTTGGCCCGGATATTATCGTGGCCCATAACTGCTGCGGTACGCACACCGAGAGCAATAAGCTGGGCGCCGGTTAGGGTAGCAATATCCAGAATGACGTCGGGCTCAGATTCAGATGCCAGGGCAAGGCCATCTGCCATGACCAAGCGTCCTTCGGCATCGGTGTTCATGACTTCAACGGTGTGGCCACTACGCATGGTCAGGACATCCTCGGGGCGGATCGAGTTGCCACCGGGCATGTTCTCGGCCAGACAGAGATAACCGCTGACTGCCACCGGAATGTTGAGTTCTGATGCGGCAGCAACCACGTTGAGGACTGTAGCTGCACCTGCCATATCTGATTTCATAGTGGTCATAGATGTGGGGGGCTTGAGGGAAATACCGCCGGTATCGAAAGTAATACCCTTGCCTACTATTGCTACGGTTTGAGTAGCGCCCTGTGGCACATATTTGACCTCAACCAGGCGAGGCTTGCGTTCTGAGCCCTGACCTACACCTGCGATTCCGCCAAAGCCTGCTGCTACCAGCTGGTCGTAGTCCCAGACCTTTGCGGTGACATTTTCCAGCCCTTCAATACGCTCTAAGGCTCGCTCAACGAAAGTTGCGGGGTAGAGGTGGGATGGGGGAGTATTCACCAGACGGCGGGTATGATCTACAGCTTCGCCTAGAATCAGGGCACGGGTGAGTGCCGGCTCGGCTTCTGCAGGGTCAAGATCGGTGACAATGGTGATGTCCTCTACCGGTGCCTTGACCAATTCTGCTGTTTTTGCTTTCAACTGAGCATCTGAAAAGGCTCCGTAGGCGGCACCTTCAGCCACGGCGGCAACTTCATCAGGGGTGGTGACGCCTAGGGCAAGGGCAACGTTCTCGTTGCCAGCTAGCTGGCGAACTGCTGAACCTGCGGCATAGCGGAGGCTGTTCAGCTTTTGAGCGAGCTGGTCGTTTTCTACCCCAAGCCCGATGAGAGCAACAAGGTCTGCTCCAGCTTCATCAAAACCGGGTAGGCGAACGAGTTCGTCCTGGCCCCCGGTCACCCCCAGGTCCTCAAGGATTGCTTCGAGACCCTCAGCGGTTTCTTCGCCAAGAGGGTTGGATGCAAGAACCGGGCCTTCCTCAGAGGAATAGACGCCGAGAACTAGAACATTTGCCTCGAGCCCATCAAGGTCGGTTGAGGAAACGGAAAATGACAAATCATGTGATTGGCTCACAGAATTCTCCTTTAGATATTGGGGTGAGAACATATAGGCCGCGGGAAAAGCGACTTTTCTTGTGCTCCTTCAGTTAATAAGGGTAGGCAAAAAAACCGTCAATGTGTACCGTGGATAACCTGCTGGAGGTACCGTGGAGCCGGCTAACAGCTCTGTCGGTTGGGTCGATTTGTGACATTTTTGTGAAATGCTGGTGTGGATGAGGAATATCTCTTCACCGACAACAGTTATTACTGCAAGATACACAGCCGGTATTAGAGAGGCTGGAGTACTATAGAGTCTCAACACAAGAATGGACCTTTAGGCGAAGGGGGCAGAGCATGAGACACGATGAGCGGCTATACATAGCCCACGCTGGAGTATTTGAGAACCAGCGCCTTAAAGGCCTGCCCCTGGTGGTTGCCCTATCACACCCTCAGGACGCCGGTGGAACAGCGGGGCACCTGGGCGAAGTCCTTCTGCACGAACTTGATAGCCTTCCCGTCATCGAGTTTGACGCTGACAGGCTCCACGACTACCGCTCCCGCAGACCTCGCATCACCTTTAAGAAGGACCACTATACCAACCCTGTTTTGCCCGAGCTCAAGCTCTATGTTGTAGAAGATCGGTTGGGTAAGCCATTCCTGCTGCTGACCGGGACCGAGCCTGATTTTCTCTGGCAGAGGTTTACCTCAAATATCGTTGACCTTGCTCAGCGACTCGATGTTTCGGTCGCGCTATCTGTGACTGCATTCCCTATGCCGGTCCCCCACACACGCCCGATTCCTGTGACAGCCCATGGCTCACGCAAAGATTTGACTGCCGGCATATCCTCCTTCCAGCCTGAAGCTCTCGTCCCGGGTTCGGTGTCAAGTCTGCTCGAGGTAGCCTTGACCGAAGCCGGTATTGGTACAGCAGGTTTCTCTGTGAATGTTCCCCAGTACCTTTCTGAATCTGAGCTTCCCCAGACTGCTCTGGTCGCTATGGAACACCTTTCGCTTGCCGCCAAGCTGAGCCTGCCCTCCGACCGCTTGCGGGAGCTTTCACTTAATGTGCAGGGCCAGATTGATGAACAAGCAAGTGCTAACCCTGAAATTCAAATGATGATTCACCGCCTAGAAGAATCTTACGATGCCAACGCGTCCAGGGGTTTCAGCGCTTTACCTTTGTCTGAGCGAGCGGCCGGGCGCGTTCCTCCCCGGGATGAAATTGGCGCAGAAATCGAGGCCTACCTGGCGCAGCTGAGCAATGATTCTGGTCATGAACCAGGTCAAGGCCAGCTGGGGCCTCTCTAGGCAACTTATGCCAGGTACTGTGCGAGCTGTGGATTGCGATGTCCACGCTCTTCATAGGCGCGACATTGGTTCATTCTTTTTCTGTGGCTTCTCTATTTGCACATCGGGGCAGTGCAGGGGAAACCCTCGATGAGCTTTTCCACAGACTGTTTGAGGCTTCTTCTGTACCATGTATAACACTGACACTGGGGGGCATGAACAGTTTTTCTCACATAAGCAGTTCCTCAGCCTTAACTTCTCGTATTCGGACTGAGAGAGACGTCGTTGCAACCTGTGTTCACCTTCTAGGGTATTGGCCTAAGGACTCCCTGGTTCTCATGGTTGCAGAAAGCTCAGGGATCGGACCGCTGATAAGGGTCGATATGGCCGACCCGTTTGAAATGCCAGCGGAGGACTATTTAGATACTCTCTTCAGCTCTATTCCAAGGCTGAATGCTCTCAACGAGCGCCTTCAGAGGATCTTTGTTCTGATGTTCGGGGGCTTGCTTAGCACATGCCCAAGCACTCCTTTAACCCAGCCTGCTGGCCCGATAACTGAGAGTGATCAAGAATTATTTGAGCGAGCTATTTACTACCTTGAACCCATTCAGAGCACTGGCTCGAGGCATAATCTTGAGGTGCTTGATGTCATCGCGGTGGGGCGAACTGTCTACTGGTCGGTCAACCCTGAAACCGGTGGCTTGGAGCCTGTAGGGTGGGCAAACGATATCTTTTCTAGCCCGGTCTATGCAGAACTTGTTTCACGAGGATCCCTTGTATCCAGTAGCTCGCATGAAGCTTTTAGCCTCAAAAAATGGAACCCGTTAGATACTCAGCATCCACACACAACAGAACTGTGGCTGGCCTCTGCAGAGGCTGCCGCTGTGCGGTATATCGAGATGAAGCAAACCCTTAACCCGCTGGAGCCTTTTCAAGCAGAAGCAGAGCTGATGCTCTGGGATAGCCTGCTTGGAACTGTCGCTGATTCTGTCCGCTTAGAGAAAGAGAACAATCTACTTCCCTCCACTTTAGGCGATCGCATTCGAACAACGGTTCCGCCTGATGCAGCCGGCTATCTTGTAGCTTCGCTGACGAACTCAGCCACCTTGCATTACTTGGTCTACCTTGCCTGCACAGATCTATCGCACACTCTCGCAGCACTGGGTCTGATGGAGGGATATATTCAATTCTTTCTTGATGATGCAGGCAAGAGTAGCAGAAGGCTGTTACCCTCGGCGGAGACTCTGTCAGCCTTTGATCTTGAGAGAATAAGCCCTACCCTCAGTGCTCAAGGCATGCGTGAGCCTGCCGACAGCAACGAAGCCGGGGCCCATTTTGCCGGGGTGCTTTCAGGGTCCCTTGAAAGGCCCCCTCATTGGTGCAGGCTAGAAGCTCTGGAGCGGCTGTGCGCCCTTTTCGAAAATATCGCTTGCCATAAGTGTGAATCTATGCTGATTGCGAGCCAAGCCTGGGTTAAATGGCTCCGGGGGAACTCCACAGAAGCCTCTTACCTTCTTGAAAGTGCAGATCAAAAATACCTGGAGTCTTCCCCGCTTCTTTTGAAGAGCCTGCTGGGCAGCAGCGCTATTCCTATGTGGCTTACCCAGCCTGGGGGAGCGCCCCCTGTTCGCTAATACAAGAAATCTGCTGGTAAGTATCGCGCCGCTTAGCTAGTAGGGCTAAAACATGTCATACTTGACTATTGACCCCGCTTGTAGTGTGGCCGCATGATTCAAGAAAATATATTGGAATAAAATCCAAAGGCATTCTGTTGAAGCTAGAGATATTTTTGTAAATCTACCGGACCTACTTGACAGGGTCTTAGGTGTTTTGACCGCGAACACCGCATCACACTCGCTACGGTCAACTAGCTCAGAAAGGTTTTCTGTGTCACCAGCCGCACGCAAGAAAGCAACCAGCGACACCGCTGCAACCAAGGCCACCGCTAAAAAAACCTCTACTCGCGCCAAGGCAAAAAAGGCTGATGAGCAAGCAGAGGCCGTAGAAAATAACGAGGACGATGTTCTTGTTACCACCACGGCAAAGCCCAAAAAAACTGCAACTAAAAAAGCAACAACAAAAAAGGGCAAGAAGTCTGCTGACGATGATGACCTTGTCTTGGATGATGATATTGCCCTTGACGATGTCGCCCTCGGTGATGACCTCGACGAAGAGAACGACGAGGATGATACCGATTCAGTGACTAAAGAAGAGAAAAAGGTAGCGGAAGAAGTTGCTGCTAAGGGGTCCGGATTCGTTCTGACCAACAACGACGAAGACGATGCCCCGGCAATCCGTGTCGTAACACCCGGTGCTACAGCTGACCCGGTCAAGGACTACCTTAAGCAGATCGGTAAGGTCGCTCTGCTCAATGCAGAGCAAGAAGTTGATCTTGCCATGCGTATTGAAGCTGGTCTTTACGCTGAGCACAAGCTCAAAGAGAACCCCGATATGGACCCCCAGCTTAAGAAAGAACTGCGCTGGGTTATCCACGACGGACGTCGTGCAAAGAACCATCTTCTTGAGGCTAACCTCCGTCTCGTTGTTTCGCTGGCTAAGCGCTACACCGGGCGTGGCATGCTCTTCTTGGACCTCATCCAGGAAGGTAACTTGGGCCTGATTCGTGCGGTAGAGAAGTTTGACTACTCTAAGGGCTTTAAATTCTCGACTTACGCAACCTGGTGGATTCGTCAGGCTATTACTCGCGCTATGGCTGACCAGGCACGTACTATCCGAATCCCTGTACACATGGTCGAGGTCATCAATAAGCTCGCCCGTGTTCAGCGTCAGATGCTTCAGGACCTGGGCCGTGAGCCCAGCCCCGAAGAGCTTGCAACTGAGCTAGATATGACCCCCGAGAAAGTCATCGAGGTCCAGAAATACGGCCGTGAGCCTATCTCGCTTCACACCCCTCTGGGTGAAGACGGAGACTCGGAATTTGGTGACCTCATTGAGGACTCCGAAGCTGTGGTACCCGCCGATGCTGTTTCTTTTACCCTCTTGCAAGAGCAGCTACACTCGGTGCTTGACACCCTGTCAGAGCGCGAAGCTGGCGTTGTTGCTATGCGATTTGGCATGACTGATGGGCAGCCCAAAACCCTTGATGAGATTGGCAAGGTCTATGGTGTGACACGTGAGCGTATCCGCCAGATTGAGTCTAAGACCATGTCCAAGCTCCGCCACCCCTCCCGTTCACAGGTTTTGAGGGACTACCTCGACTAACACTCAGGCCTACTGAAAAGCCCTGGCACTTCAAGGAGTACCAGGGCTTTTGTTATAGGGGAAATATATTAGGCAATGAGCAGGGTACTAATCTTCCATTGTCCACGTTTCCGTTCCGCCCTGAGTGCAACTGCTCTTGTGCGGCAGCCATCGGTTACCAGGAGGCTAATCTCGTAAGCCTGTGGAGATACTTTCTGGACGATAACTCTCCGGGGGCGGATCAAAGCTGGAGCGCGGTGGGGTTCGATGGGAGGGTAGTCCTTAAGCTTTTGAGCTATTGCAGGCTGTATTCTGGAAAGATTCTGAGAGATGGTTCGGTAGCATCCTGCTGTCATCCACGGTGAAAGATGGTGTAGCGGACGCCTGCCCATGAACACTTCAACACAGGCTGTGCCGATGCGAACGCCTAATCGTTCAACGGCTGATTCTTCTTCACTGATGTAGGGAAGGTCTTGAGAGGGTGTAGCGGCTCTACCTTTCTCAAAGTAGTGAGCATAATTTTTTGCGTAATCGCTGGCCTCAAGCACAATGAATTGGGGTCGTTCACGATCTGGGAATGCTGTTTTCATGGTCTTACTCCTTAGCTGAGGGTTATCGGGGAAGTAGTATCTCTTGGCCTGGGAAGATATATGAGTCAAGGGTTGGAATCAGATTGCTGTTGAGGTCTTGTATCTCATGAACGCAGTGGAGAATTTCTGCTCCGCTTGCTGTCTTTGGCATATGGTTTTCTGCTATTGACCATAGCGAGTCACCCGGTTTGACCCTGTAGTGGCTAGAGCCAGCATTTGCCTTGCAGTTTTGTTCTGGTGGGGAGGTCTCAGTTTGCTGGCTGGTCGATGTCAATCCACCGAAGAGCGGTGAGATTGTTTGCCTGGAGTGACTACTGGCCAGGGTAACCGCCACAGGCTTTGGGGGTGTTGAAGAGGCAAACAGCGGTGTTATCGATGATGAAGTAGCGCCGTGCTCAGATACTGAGTATGCGCCTTCCCCGTATTCTTCTGGCATAGGTGGAATATTGTCCTGCCCTTCAGCGGAGATAATAGCTGGTGTGGTTTCAGCGGTTTGGCTAACACTGATGCTTGAGTCATCGGCTGTTAAAGCCTGCGCCTGTTGGGGACCAGCGATGAGGCTGACGCTGAGTGAGCCACTGATGAGTACCTTAAGCGCTGAGGGTGCCCACCGAGGAAAGGAGGGGGCGCGAGTGCTGATTCTCAAGTTAAAAAGTATGAGCCGGTAAATGTAGAGAAAATAGCTACTAGACCACCACAGAGCAATCAAGCCGCAGGCAAAAGTGCTCATCAAGGTCATGAATATCTGGGACCAGATCTCTGCAGTAACTGCTTTTGCCGGTACCTCGGCCGCCTCTATAAATGTGAAAAACAGGTAGGAACCGGTCAGTGCCCCTGTCATCGAGAGCAGAGGTACCGCCGCTGCCAGCAGATGGCGAAAACCATAGGATCTCATCACTACACCCCAAATCATTTCATTTGATGTCATTTGATGAATTATGATTTATCTTACTGATGTTTTATGTTCAGGCAAGAGTATTCGCAAATTTTTTCACTATATTTCTGTTATGCCCTGACTTCGGGATATCCTCGGTACATGAACAGCCTGGATCGTTTATTCCGAGACTTTGAAGTGCAGCTACAGGCACAAAGAGTGCGCGACTACGAGGCAGATGCGCGTGAACTGAGCATGATGGAGCGCTCAAAAGTTACCTGCGCAGATAGATTGGCTGCCCAGCTGGGGGTTGCCTTGTCTGTGCACGGTAGCACGGGAGATACGTGGCGAGGGCAACTCATCGGGCTTGGATTGGGGTGGATCCAGCTATCAACCGACACAGGTGATCTGATAATTCGCACTCAGGAAATTGTCTGGTGGGAAGGCGGCGATAATAAGTCCTATGTTGAGGCTGAATCTGTTTCTCGAAAACTAACAATCGGTTCAGCCTTGCGGGCTCTCGCTAAAGGGCATCGTGAGGTTATCGTGATACACAACGGATCTGCCGGTCTGACCACGGAGGGGCACATTTCAGCTGTGGGGGCAGATTACTGCGAGCTCTTTGCTACAAGGACTCAGGCATCAGGCAAGAAAGTCTCGTTTGTGCGGACTATTCCATTTACATCAATTGCGGCAGTGAGGGTAGCTGCTGGTAGCTAACCCTTTAGTGCAAGCTTTAGAGAAGCTGGTCCTCCTGGGCCGGTTGCCCGGAGCGTATTGACTCTTCCGTCATGGCATAGCGTTCCTTGATGTACTCTTCCAGCATTGATTTTTCAACTCGCCACTGGTTTCGCCCACCAATCTGAATTGCTTTAAGCTCCCCTGAGCGAACCAGCGCACGAGTCTGACTAGGGGTGATGTTGAGAATCTCGCCTACATCGGTCAGGGTGAGAAAGCGTTGCTGAGCCATGGAACAGAAACCTTTGCGCTAGGTGCCAACAGAATGATGTCTTTGATAAATTTTAGTGCATTTTGGGGTATCTAGGGGTGAAAAGCAAAGGCTGTGGAAAACATCTTATTTTCTGCGTAACTTTGAGGTAAAAACCCTTCTGAACTTTGTTTTATACCTCTGATTAGTAAAACTACTGTCATCAATAGATTTCGTACCTAGCTGACGGAGGTGGCCAGATGGCTCATGAACAGACCGCTCCGCGTTTTAAGAAACCTGGCTTGAGAGATCCACGGCTACTTGTTGGTGTGCTCATCATAGTGCTTTCAATTCTAGCTACAGTAGGCCTTATCCGTGCTACCAACCAGACTGAACCTTACTATGCCGTGAGTAAAGACTTGGGCATAGGTGACCGGATTAGTAGGGAGAACGTGCAAGTCGTTCAAGTTCGGTTGGGCGATGCCGCACCTCAATATATTTCAGCTGAGCAAGATTTGGCTGAGGGGCTTGTCGCCACACGCCCTCTGAAAGCCGGTGAAATCCTTTCGCCCAATGCCGTCTCCTCTGAAGTCAGTGAGGGGCGGCGACTCGTGACCCTTTTGCTCGATCAGTACGCTGTATCTGGCTTTTCTGCAGGCAACAGAGTTGATATCTGGGTATCCCGCAAAGAAGAAGGCTCAAACTCTTTTGGTGATCCGGAACCTATTGTCGAGGGGGCTGAGATTCATTCTGTCACAGCCCAAGAATCAATTATCGGAGGCACCGGTCGCTCTGCCGTCGAAGTATGGGTCAATAACGAATATCTCTCGCAGGTGCTGGGAGCCTCAAACGATGGTTCTGTCATTAACCTGGTTCCTTCGGCCTATGAAAGCGGTCGCCAATGATGCAGATTCCGATTATCGTCGTAGCGGATGAGGGCGGCAGGTTCATCTCAGCCATCGAATCCCAGCGAGGCCACGTCAGTGTAGTGCGACACGTTCATGATATGGGCGAGATGCTGGGCATTGCACAAAGTGGAATAGCTCGCGCTGTCTTAGTCGTTACCCAGGCTCATGAGATGACCCAGTCCCTGATCAGCTCATTGCATCAGATGGAACTATCAGTGTGCATTGTTGCAGATACTCATGCGCCGCCCTCCCTAGATAATGTAACTATCGTTGACTCTCTGGCAGATACACAAGAAATAGTTGAAGCAATTGAGTGTTCTGTCAAAATCCTGCTGGAAGAAACCGAAACCCCACAAGCTGACTGCCCCCCTGAACAAGTCAGAGACTTGACCCAGGCACCAGGGGCACAGGCTCAGATAAGGGAAGAGGCGGGTAGCGAGAGCCTGCCAGGGAAGCTTCTCACCGTTTGGGGCCCGCTCGGTGCCCCAGGGACAACAATGCTTGCCACAAACCTGGCAGCAGCCTACGCAGAAGCTGGCTATAAGACCTGTCTTGTGGACGCCGATACCTACGGTGCCTCAGCCGGTACAGTATTAGGGCTCACCGATGACTACTCCAGTCTCGCTCAGCTTTGCCACCAGGCAGAGAGAGGGCCCGTTAAAGAAAGGCATCTCAAGGAACTGGTCCAAACGGTCCGCCACAAAGATTCATACTTCGACATTGTTACCGGCATCAACAGGGCAGACCGGTGGGCTGAAATTAGAAGAACCAGCCTTGCTAAGGTCTACGAAACCCTCTTGCAGAAGTATGACTTGGTCATCGCCGATACAGCCTTTTGCCTGGAAGAAGACGAAGCGCTTTCATTCGATTCCATCGCTCCGCAACGCAACGAAGCAAGCCTAGTAAGCCTTCAAGACTCTGACGGAATTGTGTTGGTTGGCTTAGCAGATGTTGTGGGTGTACCCCGACTGATTAAGGCCTATGACCAGCTCATCCAAACTGTTCAACCAGAAAATCCTCAGGATATTTCTATCGTCTTCAACCGTGTTCGCTCAGAAGCCATAGGACCTTCTGCGCGCCTAGCGTTAGACCATTCATGGCAGCGATTTGGGCCAGCACACCCTATCGACCTTGTGATTTCTGAGGATGCTGGCACAGCCGATAAGGCCCGTCTTTCCGGCAAAACGATTCTTGAGGTGGCCCCGACTTCTCAGCTCGCCAAGGAGCTCCATAACCTGCAAGCAATTACACGGGCACGCCTGGGGCTTAAACCAGGGTCTAACCCTGACGAAAATGTGGGTTCCTCACAGAACGTGGTAGAAAAGAAGAGATTATCTTTTAGGTTCCCAAGCCGTTCGCGCTCCAGCTCGTAGGCTTTGACCCAAGCCAGGAGGCCACACAGCATGTCATTGACAGAAACCCTTGAACGGAGTGGTGCCTATGGGCCAGGTGATATCGAGTGGCTTCATTTGCTCACAAACGAGTGGCAAATCATCGCTGATACCGGTTACTGCGACCTCATGCTGTGGGTCCCCGATCCCGAGAGTATTGAAGGATTCTTTGCGCTCTCACAGTCTTTACCATCTGAAGCAAGCTTTGTTAGCCTCGCTCAAATCAGACCATCCACCACGCATACCGTCTTTCATTCAGATCTGGTAGGCAGATCCCTCCACAAGTCACTTTGTGAACGGGCAATAGCGAGCTGGAATAGCCAGACCCCCAAAACGCTAAACGATGAAAACAACCTGACCGATATTGTTCTTGAGACTGAGTTCATCCCACTGATTAGAAATAACCGCCCGGTGGCTTTGCTCTCTGTCCACAGGGAAAGCCTGGGTACCCGCAAACGCCAAAAAGCTGAGCGGGCCTATCGTGACGTATCGCACCATATACTCCAGATGGTGTCGCGAGGTGCCTGGCCGGAGTTCTCAGCCCCGGTCGGTACTGCACACGGTAACCCTCGAGTCAGCGATGGGCTCATGATGCTTGATACCGACGGGAGGGTAAGCTACGCATCACCTAACGCCCTCTCGATATACAAAAGACTCCAATTCTCGGGCGACATGATTGGTAAAAGCCTTCTAGAGGTTACTCGTTCGCTCTTACCAGCAGGAGAAAAAGCAGACGAAACCTTGCCTCTGGTTCTTACCGGCCGAATGCCCTGGCGGGCTGAAATTAAAGCGCACAGAAAAAATGTCAGTTTCAGGGCGATACCCCTTCGGCGCTTTTCACGGCTGGGAGAGGAACGTTATGGGGCGGTTCTGCTCTGCCGAGACGTCACCGAGCTAAGAAGCCGTGAGCTAGAGATGATGTCAAAGGACGCAACTATTCGAGAGATACATCATCGGGTAAAAAATAACCTCCAAACCGTCTCTGCATTGCTTCGTCTCCAAGCTCGTAGAATGACCAGCCAAGAAGCCAAAGAGGGGCTGGAGCAGGCTATGCGTCGCGTGGCAACTATTGCCCTCGTACACGAAGCCCTCTCTCAGGGGCTTACGCAAGACGTTGACTTCGATGATCTCATTGGTCGTCAATTCCGGCTGGCCGCTGAGCTGGCATCCCCCGGACAACAGGTAGAAACACTTGTCAAAGGGCCCTTTGGGCGGTTACCGAGCCAGATTGCAACTCCGCTTGCCTTGGTTATCAACGAAGTAGTAGCAAATGCCGTCGAGCATGGGCTGGCTGGAGAAACTGGAACGGTTACTTTGCGCTGCCAGCATCACTACAGCGATAACCAGGAGCACCGGCTAACTGTAACTGTCGCAGATACGGGTGCAGGTATCAGCGGCGCAAAGATTAGGGAACTTGAAGAAGGGGCCAGCACAACGGGGCTGGGAACACAGATTGTGAAGACTCTGGTATCTAGTGAGTTAAACGGTTCGATTCACTGGTCATGCCTACCTGAGGGAGGGACACAGGTGACTATCACCGCTCTCATCTCCTAGCGGGCCAAAAAATTCAGGGGAAGCCGTCAAAGGCTTCCCCTGATAGGTTTTCTTGAGTGCCAGAACCGCTAAGATGCCCTGCGGGCCCGGGCGGCACGACGTTTCATGGCACGTCGTTCGTCTTCACTCATACCGCCCCAGACACCAGAATCCTGGCCAGTCTCGATAGCCCACTGCAAGCATGTATCCATGACAGTGCAGCTGCGACAGACGTTCTTGGCTTCTTCAATCTGAAGTAGAGCGGGCCCGGTATTTCCTACTGGGAAAAAGAGTTCGGGATCTTTCTCGAGACAAGCAGCACGGCTTCGCCAATCCATTAGCATGCTCTCCTACAGGGTGTACCGGAATATGCTGGTTGAACCACCAGCTACTAAACAATAAATTTGGCTCCTTAGGTTAAGGAGCCAAACGTGAACCTCAATAACTTTCCCACGATATAGACCGTCAGACAAGAGGTTGTTGGCGAAAATAACAGTGATGAGCTGAGGTAAATCTCACAGAGAGCTCTGAACTGGTGTTGCGGCGTGAGGGTAAACACTCCTGCCCGCCTATCCTAGATAGAAATAGTACTTACCAGATCAGCCATGAAAGTCTCACAGCATGAAACAGCTTCTTCACGGTGCACCTTTGAGCGTGAAAATTACCCTTGCAATATCGTTGGGACAGGTGATCTATTTTCTTGCTAGGACTGGGCTAGGAATTATGGATTCAGCAGATAGGGGAACCACGCTAGTTATCGCCGCTTTCTACCTAATGGTTACCTTAGCGCTGGCAGTAGGGGCATATGCTCTCCTACAGGGGCGTAGATTCGGGCAACCTCTCGTCCTGGTCTGGCAACTGTTTGCCTTTATCATCGGAATACAAACCGCTCTGGGCGGTCAGCTACTCATCGGGGCTGGGGCGGCTATCTTGAGCGGTGTGGTTATTCTTGCGGTATGCGCAAAATCCACCGTTGATTATGTGACTGTTACCCCTCGGTAAACGCAACTTGGACTGGGTAGCAGTCTGAGTACTCAATAATAACGGCTCTACCCGGTGGCACCTTTCCCATCGTTTTGAGGTCAAGAGGCAGGTCATGTCCAGGGTAGAAGCTAAGGTCTGTAGCGATTTCGGGTTGTAAAACGATGCCTGTGGCAGTGCCATTAAGGGCAGATAGGATGGGCGAACTACTCCATCGGGGCCAGGGTGTGTAGGCCACGAGTACCAGCTCAAAATCTTCCTTTCGTGAGAGTACGAGATGCTGGACATCGTGGCTAAGCTTGTCGATGTCATCAATGAGCAGTACTGGGCGTCTCTTGGAGTCCTCGAATCTATCGATGGTCTCCCTAAGAATGTCGACCTTGATGCTTGGTCCAGCGGGGATATACACCATGGGGTAGCTACGGTTGAGCGTAGCGAGGGCCTTGAGGCAGGTTGTCTTCCCTGATCCCCGAGGACCGCTAATAGTCATGAAACCTCCTCGCGTCTCTGGTAGAGTGGCGACTTTTCCCCAACGATCCAGACCTATCGCAAGCCTCTTTCTGGGCTTATCGGTTTTGAGACTTACATCCGCGACAGTGCAAAGAGTTGGGAGCTGTTTCCAGCGGGAGGAAAGCCCGGTTGATAAAGCGACAGTAGCCAACCTCTCCTTTCCACTTGGTGCCAGTGACCAGCACAGCGTCCCCGCTTCCACCTTCGGACCACCGTGTTGTTCAATAAGAGGCCCTTCAAGAGCAAACTGCCCTGCGGTTGGAAGGCTGTATGTTTTACTGGTGGAACGGGTAGGGTCATTTTTTACCGCAGATTGAGTAAAAGCGAGGTAGGGGAAGAGGGCTTGCCATTTTCCTCGAGGAACAGCAAGAGAAGTGCACAAGGTCAAAATCTGGTGATGTGCTGCCTGCTGCAGAATCTCAAGGAGATGAGATTCAGAGAGCGGGTAACGAATAAGACTCTCAAGAAAGCTATCCAACCCGTCAATAACGAGCAGGGTTCTGTGCGGGAAATTTTGGGCCATATCGGCCAAGATGAACCGAATAAACTCTAAATCTTGAAGCGAATAGATACTGATTGCCTCAGATGAGCCAAGGGCTGTACGCAGCTCCTGCGCACCTTGCTCAGAAGCAGTGCAACAGACTATGGCGTATCCTCTATCCGCCGCCTGGATCAAGGTGCTTTTCAGGTGTTCAGCCCGATCAATGGGGTTGCCCACCATCAGGAGAGGGCCGTCTTCTGAGGACCACCAGAACCGGCCTTGGTAACTGCTCTCTGGTATCTCGAAAGTTCCCAGGTCAACACCAAAAAGGTTTTGGTGATCGGTTTCTGGTGGTGTGGTCGGGGTAAGTTTGGGAAGCACCGGTGTATAGGCAGAAGAGCCATAGACCTGCTCTAGTTGTGCATTGAACTGACTCATGTTTTGGTCTGATATGGGACAGGCTCCTGTGTATGCCCCCTTATTTTCTTCCAGCACAAAACTTGCTGAGCAGTGCGCTCTACTGTCAGGGCTGTAAAATCCGGTCAGCAACGGTGCTTGGAAGGCGATGAGCCTATTTTCCGAATCTTTTATGAAGCCCCTGCCAGGCTTACTGGCTGGCAAAGTAGCAGCATCATCAGACTCAAGAATGTTGTAAGAATCTTGACTGGAATTCACCCGGAGACAAAGAACCGTTGAGATATTAGTCCGGATGTCCTGTGAGATAGCGCCTTGAGGGCGTTGTGTTGCCAAGATGAGGTGATAACCCAGGGAACGTCCGATGGTGGCTATGCGCATTATTTCATTCATAATGTCGGGGAAACTGTCCACTAACATTCGAAATTCATCAATACATAGCATGACCTCCGGGAATTCTGGGTACTGCTTTTGCCCAAACCGTAAAGATTGGTAGTCCTCGTATGAGCTCACGCCAAGAGAACGAAAAAGCTTCTCACGTTTTGTGAGGTCAGCTTTCAGGTATTTGAGGGACCGCTGGAGAGCCGCTGTTTCTAGATCTGAGATAAAAAGGCTGGTGTGGGGCAGATATGCGAGGGGCCCAAGACCGGCACCGCCTTTAAAATCTATCAAGGCTAAAGACAACCGTCGTGGGCTATTGCGAAGGGCTAAGGACCAGAGCATAGTACGGAGTAACTGAGACTTACCCGATCCCGTCGTTCCAGCGCAGAGAAAATGAGGCCCATGTCTTGTAAGGCCTAGCGCAATATCTTGGTGAGTATCGAGGTCTTGACCAACATACATGGATAAATCTTGGTCATGAGTCGGAAAGCTCTCAGGCAGATTTCTTTGACAGGCAGGGGGCGCAAAAAATGGTATCTCTGAGGTTGCGGAGTCAGCTGTCTGAGCGGCCCGTGAGGCAGTAGTTCTACCAGTGGATTGGGAGAGAAGTGAGGTATAGGTTTCAGTAGAAATCCCGTCCAAAAATAGCTTGTCCCAGCCGGGCACTTGTAGGATTCGGGTGCTAGCTTGGGGCGTTAGAACAAATTGCATAAGACCGTCAGACGTATCAGGAACAGGAGTCGAACAGATAAGCAAACCATTCTGTAGACCCGGCAGCTGATCCGAATCGATGAGCTGGACGTGTTCAAAGGTAACTAAGGGCTCAACCAAGCGGAGATATTCAGAGTTTTCTTGTCCTCTTATCAGAACATAGATCGGTAGGCCTGTCTTGATCAGCTGACATAGAGCCAAGCGTTGGGTTGCGGTAGGTAGCGACCCCGCTACATCACTGAGCTCTTGTGCAGAACATAGCCAGGGGGTGCTCGACAGGAGGGGAACAGCAGCTATATCCCGGTGTTTTCCTTGAATACGTGCTTTCCTGGTTCCTCTGCCCAGGGCGATACCTGAGCCTTGGGCTAGGTACCTGACGCCACGAAACTTTTGGATAGCTGCCTGCTCATTGGTGACCGCTTCGGCAACTAGCCGGCGAAACTTGCCGCTCTCTTTCCCCTGTGACAAGGCATGAATCCCCATAAGGAGCGAAGAGCCGCAGGCCATCAGTAGAATAAACCAGAGTTTTGTGAACCAAGCAATGAGGCAACCTATTCCGATGGGCAGAACAGCCATGAGGACCAAGGCTAGTTTGGAACGGGGGGCAGGAACATCTAACTCGACTGCCTCCGGGTCCCGGAATAACAGGGGTTGCTTATCCCAGGGGTCTATCGAACAGATGCTGGAGCCCAGCTGAAACACTTCTCCGGGGTTTATTTTCTGTTCAAGGTGATCGGCTCGGTAGACGATACCGGTACTTTGAACCAAAAAATATCCCTCGATAGGGGAGAGCGCAGGATCTTGGATTCTCAGGAGCGGAGCCTGGCGACCTACTGGCCACTTCCCGCGTGTGAGAGGGAAAGCTGTTTGTGAATCTGGGCCGTGCAGAACCCTAAGCTCAAATAGAGGAGCTTCAGCATCTGGGGTAACTTCGCTCAAATTTGCATGGGGTGCTGTTGTCAGTATAGCTCGGTTGATCAAGGGCGGCTGGCCAGGGACCAGATCACGTATATCTTTACCCGCAATGAACCAGGTGGCTTGTTGAGAGCTCCCCCAAAGGGAGGCAAGGCCTCTGCGGCAATCTTCGCCAGTCACCTTCCCCTCGCAGTGCAAACGGATAACTCTGTATCTGTTTCCCTGAGGTTGCTGAACATGTAATAAAAGCTCCATGGCTCCGTATCAAACACCAGATTATGTGGCATGACAAGGAAAGAAAACAGAGAAACAACCCGCATCAATTGTTGTGACTCCCCGTGGCATAAAAAATTTTTTTTGGAGCCAGCCATCACAGTCTCACAGCACATGTGGTGAGAATGGGGAATAATCACACAGACTTCCCAGCCTGTTTGTGAGCGAGACAGACCGCTATCCGGTAATTTTATAGGTGACTGTATTTACCCAATAATCGGGTTGGTACGACCAGTAGCTTCTACGCTGTAGTAGCAGAGCACGGTTCCACCGTCACCAGACGGTGCAGCCCCTAACAAGGAGTATGTAAGTGAACGCTGATCTTGTAGTCGTAGGCTCGGGTCTCTTCGGCCTGACCATCGCAGAGCAAGCTGCAACCGAACTCGGTCTTAAAGTAGCCCTGCTAGACCGGCGCCACCACATCGGTGGTAACGCCTATAGCGAGAACGAAGAACGTACCGGTATCGAGGTTCACCGCTACGGTGCCCACCTTTTCCATACCTCCAACGAGCGCGTATGGGAATACGTCAACCGATTTACTGGATTCACTAACTACACCCATCGTGTCTACACTAACCACAAGGGTATCGTCTACCCCATGCCCATCAACCTGGGTACTATCAACCAGTTCTTCAATGCAGCGTACTCGCCGGCAGAAGCTAAGGCCCTCATTCAGGAGCAGGCAGGCGAACTAGCAGGTACTGACCCCAAGAACCTCAACGATAAGGGCATCTCCCTGATTGGTCGCCCCCTCTACGAGGCATTCATCAAGCACTACACTGCAAAACAGTGGCAGACTGACCCAGCTGACCTTCCTGCCTCAATCATCTCCCGTCTACCGGTGCGGTATAACTACGACAACCGTTACTTCAACGATAAGTATGAGGGCCTGCCCGTAGACGGCTATACCGCCTGGCTCGAGCGCATGGCAGCTCACCCCAATATTGAGGTTCACCTCAATACTGACTTCTTTGAAGAAGGCCACGAATACTCACGTTCTAAGGTACTCGGCCAAGTACCCGTTATCTATACCGGCCCGGTCGACCGCTATTTTGACTATGCAGAGGGCAACCTCTCCTGGCGCACTATTGACCTCGAAGAAGAAGTGCTCGATATTGAGGACTTCCAGGGCTGTTCTGTGATGAACTACCCCGATGCAACCTATCCCTACACCCGTATCCACGAATTCCGCCACTTCCACCCCGAGCGTGATTACACCAAGGAAGCTACCGTCATCCACCGTGAATACTCACGTTTCGCTGAAAAGGGCGACGAACCCTACTACCCGATTAATACCAGCGCTGACCGTGATATGCTTCTGCGTTACCGTGAACTAGCTGGCGGCGAGCAGAACGTCCTCTTTGGCGGACGCCTAGGTACCTACAAGTACCTCGATATGCACATGGCAATCGGCGCAGCTCTCTCGATGTTTGATAATAAGCTACGCCCTCACTTTGAAAAGGGCGAAAAAATGGTTTCCGGCGGTATTGAGGCTTAAGGAGTAATGATGACTAAAGAAACTTTGCTAAATGTTGTTTTCCCCACAATCGAAAATAATGATACAATACCATTATATGTAGACTATGGTGGTGCTCAGTCGGATGCTGATACAAGTTTTCTTTATCAGCGCGAAACAGATTTTAAACAAGAGCTGAAAAATAAATCTCCACATGAAAATATTTCTATTGATTTCAAAAGCGGCGAAGTAGGTAACCCGACAAGTCGCTACTCGATTAAAATTAATCCAAATACTCGTACCTCGTTTGCTACATATTTTAATGCTTTCCCAGCATCTTATTGGAAGCGCTGGACAAAGATTAAAAATGTATGTTTAGATTTTTCTACAGATGGCGATGGCGTACTGTTTATCTACAAATCTAATGCATGGGGAAACGTTCAAACTGTAAAGTCGCTTCCCTTGCATGATGCGACAACTATGTCTGTACAACTACCCTTAGATGCCTTTGGCGATGGTGGGTGGTACTGGTTCGAGATCGTTGCTTCTTCTACTCCTGTTCAGCTAAATTATGCTCGTTGGACTACTGATACCGAACGGGTAAAGGCTGGCACAGTTACGCTTCAGATAACAACGATGAATAAAGTCAGTTACTGTCTATCAAATCTGAAATCTTTGGGCGAAAGTCCTGAGGTTTTGGAAGTATTGAAGGAAGTTCTGGTAGTAGATCAGGGCTCAGATAAAGTTCAGGATCACCCCGACTTTGAATCAATAGCATCGAAACTTCAAGGTAAATTGCGAATCATCAACCAGGCTAACTTGGGTGGTTCAGGGGGATTCGCGCGTGGGATGTTCGAAGCGGTTAAAAATGAATCCGACTATGTTCTGCTATTAGATGATGATGTCAAAATCGAGCCGGAATCAATCCTCCGATCTATTAAATTTGGAGATTATTGTAAGAATCCGACTCTAGTCGGAGGTCATATGTTTGACCTTAACAACCGGACTGTTTTGCATACTTATGGTGAGAAGATTAATCCTTATCGTTTTTTCTGGGAGCCTGCTCACGACTCGCTAGTTCCTGGTTTCAATTTTTCATATAAGAACCTTAAAAATTCCCCCTGGCTCCACCGCCGTATTGATGTTGACTACAATGCATGGTGGATGTGCTTAATACCCACGAAGGTAATTAAGGAAATAGGCCTTTCGCTCCCTGTATTTATTAAATGGGATGATGCAGAGTACGGTTACCGTGCGAAGAAAGCTGGCTATAACACCGTTTCTTTACCAGGTGCCGCAGTTTGGCATGTTTCATGGGTTGATAAAGACGACCTAGTCGGTTGGCAAGCATATTTCCATGAGCGTAACAGACTGATTGCTGCCCTGTTGCATTCTCCCTACCGTAAGGGGGGGCGCCTTCTGAAAGAGTCTGTCTTTGCCGATTTTAGGCATCTTGTATCTATGCAGTACTCGACCCAGGAAGGGCGGATTAAGGCATTTCAGGATGTCTTAGCAGGTCCTGAACAACTTCACGATATTCTTGATGTAAGAATCAAGGAAATTAGGGAGATGCTTTCTAAATATTCCGAGACACAATTTGTTAAAGAAATTGATGATTTACCGCGGCCTCAGGAAACCAGGCCACCTCGTAAGGGTCGAGGCTTTGCCCCACCTAGCTACAGGTCTTTGTTGCCTTGGACCCTTAAGACGGTAATTAGACAGACAGTAGTGCCTGTAAACGCTGAACTGAGGGAGCGCCCTCAGGTTCATATTGCGCATCAGGATAATCGTTGGTGGAGAACATCGCAGTATGACTCCGCGATTGTATCGAATGCGGATGGGTCAGCAGTTTCATGGTACAAGAGGGACCCGGAGATGCTCCGACAAAAAATGCTGGAGGCAACTAAATTGCATGCCGCCCTTTATGCTAATTGGGACGAGCTCAGCAAAATATATCGTGCTAAGGCTAAAGATATTTCCTCTTACGAAGCTTGGGCTAAGACCTTTGAGAAGCATACGGAGTCTGAGCTGACCCGATGAACGCAGTAAAGACTACTTCCCTACTGCCCCCAGGGCGCGGTAGAGGACTACGAGATGTTTTCCACAACCGTTATCTGCTCAAACTCCTGGTTGATAAGGAGATTCAGGTTCGTTACCGTGGCTCCGTTCTCGGTATCCTGTGGTCATATATCAAACCCGGTGTACAGTTCGGTGTTTTCTATGTCGCCATGGGCCTTTTCCTGGGCCTTGAGCGCGGTATGCAGCACTACGCCATTTACCTCTTCTCCGGTATGGTTATCATCAACTTCTTTTCGGAGGGGTTTAGTAACGGGGCAAAAGCAATGGTGGTTAACGGGGCGCTGATCAAGAAGATTTACCTTCCGCGTGAACTCTTCTCAGTTTCAACGGTTTGGGTCGCGCTAATTCATTTCGTACCCCAAATTGTGGTACTTCTTGTTGCCTGTTTGTCTGCCGGTTGGAGCCCTGACCTTAAGCAGATTGGTGCCGCCTTGGTGGGAATCGCTATCATCATGCTGTTCTCGGCTGGCCTGGGTCTTATCTTTGGTGTTGCTAATGTGTTCTTCCGCGACTCAGAGAATATTGTGGATATGCTCCTGATGGTGGCGACCTGGTTCTCACCGGTGCTTTACTCCTGGACGATGGTCCGCGATACTCTCTATCCTTGGGTTATCAATGTGTATATGATGAACCCACTTACCGTCGCGGTTGAGTTGTTCCACTACGCCTTCTGGATTCCCACCTTATCGGCTGATGCCGCGCTACTGCCAACTTCCCAGATTCCCCCGCACCTGCTGACTTTCTGGGTTCCTATAGCACTTCTTATATCACTGGTTACCCTGTGGATTGGCGATACGCTTTTCCGTAAGCTCGAGGGTAATTTTGCCCAGGAGCTCTGATTCATGTGGATATAAGGAAATTTGATTTGCCACCGGTCGCTCCGGACGCACCCGTTGTCATTAGAGTTGATTCGCTGGTTAAGCGCTTTGTCTTAAGGCATACCCGCTCCATGAAGGAGGCCTTTATTTGGCTGATTAAGGGGCGCAAAGGGGACCTCAACGAGAAGTTTAATGCTCTCAACGGGGTTTCGCTGGAGGTCCGTGAGGGTGAGCGCATAGCTTTGCTGGGCTATAACGGTTCGGGTAAGTCTACTCTGCTCAAGCTGATCTCTGGGGTGATGCACCCCGATGAGGGTAGCATCTTGGCTGGGGGACGTATTGCTGGCCTGATTGAGGTAGGTGCTGGTTTCCACCCGGATCTGACCGGGCGAGATAACGTCTACCTGAACGCAGCTATCCTGGGCATGAGTAAGCAAGAGATTGAAGAGAAATTCGATCAGATTGTTGCTTTCTCAGAGATTGGTGACTTTATTGATACCGAGGTGAAGTTCTATTCTTCGGGTATGTATCTGCGCCTAGCTTTTGCTGTGGCTGTGCATACGGACCCTGAGATTTTCTTGGTTGATGAGATTCTTGCGGTGGGTGATGAGCCTTTCCAGAAGAAGTGTATTGCCAAGATTAAGGAGCTCAGTGCCGAGGGTAAGACCCTGGTGGTTGTCAGCCATGACCTTGATTTGGTGGCTAAGATTTGTGAGCGCGGTGTCGTGCTGGATCACGGTACTAAGGAGTTTGACGGCCCGATTGATCAGGCTATTGAGTTCATGAGAGCCAAGAACCAGTAGCTCGATTGCCCTGGTAAAGGTGCCCGCAGGATCTATGTCCTGCGGGCACCTTTCTGTGTTGTTACTAGTGAGTAATATATTGTGTGCCAAAATGTTACGTCACACACAAGGGAGGGCGTGAAAGAGGTGCTTGACTAGCTAAGCCGTGAGTATCACCTAGTCAGCTACGTCTTACAAATTTTAATTGCTTTCCTAGGAGTGTGCCTGATGCGGGTTATCCACAGGTGAGCTGAAAAATGCTTTGGTTGTTTACACTGATCAACTGTATCTTGTTGATGAATGTAGCAGCGAGTTGCAAGGAAGCGCAGGTGATGGCTCATGGGTCTCACAGAAGCCGAGCGTCTGATTGAGTCTGATGTGCGTGAGCTAATCCGCAAGAGCAGTATCGACCCGCTAGCCCAGCAGAATGAAGCGAAAGAGCTTATCTACAAGGCGCTGCGGTCTTATGAGCAACAGATGGTGCGTGGGCTGGTTCCCCGGATTGAAGGAACTGACCAGCTTGTTAATACCCTGTTTGACCGTGTCTGCGGTTTTGGTGAAATTCAGCAGTATCTTGATGATCCGTCCATTGAGGAGATTTGGATTAACTCACCAACTGAGGTCTTTGTAGCCCGTGCCGGCGAATCGGAGCTCACCGGGTTGATCCTCAGCGAAGAACAGATTAGGGCTTTGGTTGAGCGGATGCTTAAAACTTCTGGTCGCCGCCTAGACCTTAGTACTCCGTTTGTTGATAGCTCTTTACCAGATGGCTCCCGTTTGCATGTTGCTATTCCTGATGTCACCAGAAAACACTGGTCTATCAACATCCGGAAATTTATTGCCCGGGCGACTAGATTGACTGACCTGGTTAAGCTGGGGTCTTTGAGCCCTGACGCTGCTAAGTTTCTTGATGCGGCAGTTGCTAGCGGCCTTAATGTCCTGGTCTCTGGTGCTACCCAGTCTGGGAAAACGACCATGCTGAACTGCCTGGCTGCTTCGATTGGTATGCGCGAGCGCGTTATTACTTGTGAGGAAATCTTTGAGCTAAAGATTCCGTTACGCGATGTTGTGAATATGCAATGCCGCCAGCCAAACCTCGAAGGCCAAGGGGAGATTCCGCTCAGACGTTTGGTTAAGGAAGCACTGCGTATGCGACCTGACCGGCTGATTATTGGTGAAGTCCGTGAAGCCGAATCACTCGATATGCTCATAGCATTGAACTCAGGTCTACCGGGCCTGTGCACGATTCACGCAAATTCAGCACGCGATGCAATTACCAAGATGTGTACGTTACCTCTTCTTGCGGGGGAGAACATCTCAAGTTCCTTTGTCGTTCCGACCGTTGCATCCTGCTTTGACCTCGTTGTTCACTGTACCCGAGACCTGCATGGTAAAAGGCAGGTCCGGGAAATTATCGCAATTGGTAACCGTGTTGAGAACGGGGTTATCGAAACAACTACTCTGTTCAAACGTGATGGTGACAGACTGATATGCGTGGCCTCTGAGGTTCCTTCACCCGAGAAGTTCCACTATGCGGGTTTTGTGCCTGACCAGCTTCTTAACTTTGAGGAGGCAGACTGATGGGTGTTCTTCTCGGTATCTGCCTTGGGTTTGGCGGCTTGCTAACCTATATGTCGTTTTGGGACCTGCCGCCCAAAGCTAAAAAGCCTCGTCCAATCCCAGCTCTCGTGCAGCTCCTACGGCAGGCTGATCTTGAAAAGGTAACGGTGAGCATGTTCTACTCGCTCTCCACCTGTTCAGGATTTCTAGGTCTTGTTCTTATCTTTGCGCTCACCTCACTGATTCCCTTGTCTCTCTTGGCAGGGCTTATGGGATTTTTTGCACCTCGCATGATGGTCAAGCACCGGGCAAATAAGCGCCAGGCCCAGCTCCGTGATCTCTGGCCCGACGCTGTGGATCATCTCCGGTCCGCTATTCGCGCCGGTATGTCACTACCAGATGCCCTTATGCAGCTTCAGTATCGAGGCCCAGAACCTTTGCGTCCAGCATTTGCTTCTTTTGCCTCTGACTATCGTGCAAGTGGTGAATTCCTGCCAGCTCTCAACCGTTTGAAAGACCGGCTGAGTGACCCAACAGCTGACAATATTATCGAGGCACTCAAAGTAACGCGTGAGGTGGGCGGTACCGACCTGGGTAGATTGCTTGGAACTTTATCTAGCTTCTTACGTGAGAATAGTAGGACGCGTTCTGAGCTTGAAGCTAGGCAATCGTGGACAATCAATGCGGCGCGTCTAGCCTGTGTTGCTCCGTGGGTGATTCTTTGTCTGATGGCAACCCAGCCCAGCACTATCCGTATCTATAACAGCTTTGCCGGTTTTGCGGTGCTGGGTGGGGGCCTGGCTCTGACAGTTATTGCCTATCGCTTGATGATGAGGATTGGCGCTCTGCCTGAAGAAAAGAGGGTTCTACTATGAACTCCGCACTGCTTCTAGCTATGCTGCTCGCTACCGGAATGTGGCTTGTGTATTCAAGCGTTACTAGGCACCGAACTGAAGATTTTTCTGATCGTATTGCGCCACAACTTCGGGCTGCCGAGCTACGCAATAACCGGGGCTCTGAACCCTATGCGACATTACCTGAGGGGCTGTACGGTGCAAGCATGAGCTTGCTGGGGCCTTGGGTTGAGAAAGCCTATAAAGCTGTCGGCAGCTCAAGCTTTGACCTGGCCGGTCTTGAAAAGCGAATAGATCAGCTCGGGGATGGCCTTACTATCGCTGAATACCGGGTTCAGCAGGTACTTTGGTGCCTTTCTGCTCTCATGATGGGCACATGTCTTGTGGCCTTGGGGGCAGCACAGGGGAAAATCGGACTTATCCCCGGTCTTATTCTTATTGCTTTGGCAGGAATGAGTGGCTATCTTGGCCGGGACTACTGGCTAAGTCAGCAAATTAAGAAAAGGGAAAAAGCGATGCTGGCCGAATTCCCAGCACTTGCTGAACTTATGGCCCTCTCCGTTACTGCCGGTGAATCAGCACTAGGATCACTTGAAAGAGTGGTGAGGAGTTCCAACGGAGAACTTGCCCAGGAGTTTAAAGAGATTCTTGCCATGACTCGTACGGGGGAGCCTCTAGTCTCTGCACTACAAAACTTTTCTCAAAGAACCTCAGTAGCCGCTCTTGCCCGTTTTGTAGATGGGTTGGTTGTCGCTATCGAGAGAGGCACGCCGCTTGCCGATGTGCTGAGAGCCCAGGCTCAAGATGTCCGCGATAATGCCAAGCGGGAGCTCATGGAGACAGCTGGGAAAAAAGAAATCGGCATGATGGCCCCAGTTGTTTTCCTTATCCTCCCCCTCACTGTACTCTTTGCCATGTTCCCGGGGATATCACTCCTGAACCTTAATTTTTAGACCTTATCCACCAGTTGCCTATTAGGGCAGACCCATAGAGGAGAAACACTATGAAGAAGCTACTCACCGACACCTACATCAAGGCTCTGCTTGCAGTATTTGCGCCCCTTGACACCAAGGATGACACTGAACGCGGCGACGTTCCGGGCTGGGTCATGGTTACCATGATGACCGCAATTTTAGTTGCAGCTATCCTGGTCGTCGCTCAGGATGCCTTGATCAGCATGTTTAATAATGCTATGGCCATGATGAATCGCTAAGGCCGCGCCTACCATGCCATCACTAGCTCGAGAGAAGGAAAGAGGGAACGCCCCTGCTGAATTCGTGATGGTTTCAGCTATGGTGCTCATGCTCTTTTTGGGTGTTCTGCAAATAGCTTTTGCAATGTTTACCAAAAACGTGGTGCAGGACGCCGCCTCTCAGGGCGCACGGTATGGTGCCATGCTAGACCGCACCCCAGGTGATGGTGAAGAAAGAACTCGCGAGCTTCTCTATAGCGTTTTACCGGAGAGCTATTCCACAAGCGTGACTAGCTCTGTGACCCAGTGGCAGGGGGCAGAGGCTGTAGAAATCAGAGTTGCTGCGCCAATTCCTGTGATTGGACCTTTCGGTTTGGGCGGGACATGGGAGGTGACCGGACATGCTGTTCTTCAAGGTGACTGAATGTAGGCGCCGTGTGGAGCAAAGGTTAGGCCTGCTAAGAGAGGGCTGCTGTGCTTCTGGAACTGAGCGCTCCCATGAAGCCGGCAATGCACTGATCGAGTTCATCATGCTCGGTGCCCTGCTCATGGTTCCTACCGTGTATTTTCTACTGTCCGTTTTTGCCATGCAGTCAGCAGCTTTTGCGGCCTCTAATGCCAGCGCCCAAGCACTTCAGGTCATTCAGCAACTGCCTCCTGACCAAAGAAGTCAGGGCACCGCTAGCTCAGTTGCCGTCATGGCAGCAAGTGACTTTGGGCTGGACGGTAACCACATCACTACTAGGCTGGGCTGCGAAAACACCTGTGCGCAGGGCGAACGAGTCACGGTTGATGTTACGGTTCAAGTTGACCTGCCCTTGATTCCTTGGGCAGGGGCACCGACTATGGCTAATATGACCTCTCGGGCCATTAGCTGGGGAGGAAACTACTCATGATCGCTCTGCGCACTGTCAAAGTCTTGACCAGGGCAGCTTTCTGCTCAGGTAAGACCGGGGGCTTAGAAGAGGGGCCTAGGGCACTAGCTCAGTATTTTCCATTTGTCAGAAGCACCAAATCGGAATCTGAGCGGGGGAGTGTTCTCATCTTTATCGTGGGTTTATGCTTGGTTCTGCTCCTGGTGGCCTCGACTGTGGTGGGGGTAAGTTCTGTCTATTTGGAGCGGCATAGACTTCAGTCTTTGGCAGATCAGGCTGCAACGTCGGCGGCTCAGAGGGTTGAAGGGATCTCTGCGGCCTCGGAATCCGAGGCGCTTATCCACCTTAACAGCGCTACTGTCACCAGCACTACTCAGACCTTCCTCACCGAGAGCGGAGCGGCCGGTGATTTTTCTAATCTGGCGCTGAGCCCCGGTACCGGTGTATCGGGTAACAACACAGCTGTGGTGGTTCTCTCCGCAAGTGCCCACCCACCCTTGCTCTCCATTGTTGTACCCGACGGAGTGAATATAACGGTAACTGGTAAAGCGCGGGCAAGAGCTACCCAAGGGCAATAATCTATGAGGACTACTCACAAGGTATACCGGGCTTATGCTCTTTCTTGACCCTCTCCTCTGGTACGCTGGTGCTCACAAGGCACACTAGTCCTAAGCCAGCAACTTGGCTGTGTGACTGTCTGACCTACCCTGATGAATAAGCACCAATAAGTAGTAGACCGGGAGATAAATACCATCTGACCCCGCCGGCAGATATGCAGGATAAATTCATTCTCATATCATGTCTTAGAGAGAGATTATGGTTAAGGAAAATAATCCAATCCCATACAAGCTCAGGCTCAAGGAACTATTTTTCGACTATTTATTGATAGTTACTTACCTAGCCTTACTGTTGGCTGTGGCAATGACAGGCTACCTGCTGGTGTCTGGGGGCTTGCCCAGTAGGGGAGAGCTTGCATCTCAAGTCATCGCCTTTTTGAGCTCGGTTCTCCCGCTGATCCTCATTTTTTCCTACCTTGACTATTCCTCAGCTGGCAGCTGTGGTAAGCGAAAAGTCGGATTAAAGCTGGTTTACCGTAAAAAATCATTCAAGGCCAGTCTTATAAGGAACAGCGTGAAATTTCTACCCTGGCAAGTTGCCCATATGGGCATAATTCACGGAACATATTCAGAATTTGATGCTTTATCAATCATCCTCATGGAGGCCAGCATAATTGGGGCGGCGGTGCTGTTCTTTATGGCCCTGTTCAGAAAAGATAAACGGCATCTGGGAGATTTTCTGGCAAAAACACAAGTTCAAATGGGCGTTGAATAAGCTTTGGCTCACCCTACCTAACAGCAGATAAATTCTAGGAACAGTGATCAAGTTCGGGGGCGGTATGACAGTCAGCTGGGGTTGTGACTTTTGGTATAAGCCTCGTACTACTGAGCCAAAGCAAGGGCAAAGAACCAAAAGCCTAGTTGAACACCCAGACTGGTTAAGGCAATGGAAAAGGAGCCGGAAGGTTCAGAGTAGCTGATAAGAGGTAGCAGCTGATAGGTTTTAGATTCTGAGAAAGCTAGCCTTTTGCTACAAACTAGCCCCAAACCAAGCACCCGTTCAGGGTTTCCGATATTGTTAATAGCCATGGCTACTTTAGACTTCTCTGCCCAGATCAAAACCTTGCGCTCAACATACGCCTCCATCGAAGAGGTCAGCGATGTTGAGCACTTGCGTGCAAGCATCGCAGAACTCTCCCAAGCCGCCGGCGCACCCGAACTCTGGGACAACCCAGAAAGCGCCCAAAAAATCACCTCAGCCCTATCCCACAAACAGGCCGAACTCGATAAACTCATCAACCTCAAACAAGCCATTGACGACCTAGAAATCATGGTCGGCCTAGGCCAAGACGAAGAAGACGCTGAAGTCCTGGCCGAAGCCGAAACAGAGCTGCGCGCCATTGAAAAGAAGCTCAAAGAGCTCGAAGTTATCACCCTGCTATCGGGGGAGTACGACCAGCGCGAAGCCGTTATTACAATCCGCGCAGGAGCTGGCGGAGTTGATGCCGCAGACTTCGCTGAAATGCTCATGCGCATGTACCTGCGCTGGGCGGAGAAGAACGGCTTTGAAACAGCAATCATGGATACCTCCTACGCTGAAGAAGCCGGCCTGAAATCAGCGACCTTTGAGGTCAAAGCTCCCTACGCTTTTGGGCGGCTATCGGTTGAGGCAGGAACCCACCGACTGGTTCGTATCTCGCCCTTTAATAGCCAGGGCAAGCGTATGACTTCCTTTGCCGCTGTTGAGGTTATCCCGCTGATTGCCCAGACCGACCACATCGACATCCCTGACTCTGAAATCAAGGTTGATGTGTTCCGGTCATCGGGCCCAGGCGGCCAATCGGTGAACACCACAGACTCGGCTGTGCGCCTGACACACATTCCCACCGGAATCGTGGTCTCTATGCAGAATGAAAAATCACAGCTCCAAAACAGAGCCGCGGCTCTACGGGTGCTGCAGTCCCGCTTGCTCCTGCTCCGCAAAGAGCAAGAAGACGCCCAGAAAAAAGAAATGGCAGGGGATGTGAAAGCAAGCTGGGGCGACCAGATGCGCTCCTATGTGCTCAACCCCTACCAGATGGTCAAAGACCTCCGCACCAGCTACGAAGAAGGCAACCCCAGCGCTGTTTTTGATGGTGCCTTAGACGGTTTTATCGATGCCGGAGTGCGCTGGCGCGCCGGGCAACGACAGACACGAAAGAACGAAGAGTAAGACGTGGCAAAAAAGAAAAAAGTAACCAAAGAAGACCCCAATAACCATACCGTTGCCTCCAACCGCCGGGCCCGCCATAACTACAACATTCTAGAAACCTGGGAAGCCGGCCTGGTGCTCATGGGCACCGAGGTCAAATCTCTACGCGATGGCGGCGCATCAATCACCGACGGCTTTTGCCAGATGTACGGTGATGAGCTGTGGCTTGAAGGCATCCATATTGCCGAGTACGGGCGGGGCTCTTGGACCAATCACGCAGCCCGCCGCCGCCGCAAGCTCCTGCTTCACCGCAGCGAGATTAACAAGATTGCCCAAAAATTGCGCGAGAGCGGCTATACCGTGGTACCCCTCAAACTCTATTTCAGCAAGGGGCGGGCTAAAGTAGAAATAGCTCTAGCCACCGGTAAGCGAGACTACGACAAGCGCCAGGCTCTCAAGGAACGCCAGGATAACCTGGAAGCCCAGCGGGCTATGCGCTATAAAAACCTCGGCTAAAGAAAACATATTGGAGAGAACACCATGACAACCGGAAACAACAACAATTACAACCCCTACGGCCAGTACGGCAACAGCCAAGGCACCAACGGAGCTGACGCTGAACTCAATCAGCAAGCTACCAGCCAGCCCGCAACTGACTATGGTCAGCAAGCCAGTGGGGGGCAAACCTCCTCAGATAGTTATGGCCAAGCTCAGGCCAATGCACAGGGGGATACCGGCTACGGATCATCCCAGCCCCAGTACGGTAATACCTCGGCAGCCAACCAGCAGCAGCCCAATTATTCTGCTCCGGGATATGGCTATTCACAGTACCCTGCCGGTGGCTATCCTACGTACGCTGCTGCTGAGACCAATAAGCCAAAAGGGCTAGCTATCGCCTCTATGGTGCTGGGTATCATAGGCTTTATCTCAGGGTGGGCAGTAATCGGTGGCATTTTTGCTTTGGTGGCTATTGTCTTGGGTATTGTGGCCTTGGTCAAAACCAAGACCGGGGGTGGAGGAAAAGGGTTTGCAATTACCGGTATTGTTACCGGAGCCCTAGGTCTTCTCATCTCTATTCTCATGCTTATTCTTTTTGGGTGGATGTTCGCTGCCATCGGACCAGCTATGGAGAATTGCTCGCAGTACACAGATAATGAGACCCAGCTAGAGCAATGCCTCAATGAACAGCTGGGTCTTGAATTCGACTATTCTAGCGGTGAATATCAGAACTCCTAGCATCTATCGAACCTTTACAGCCAGGTAATACCAGTGATAGTATGAGGACCCTGAGATTGGTGGCCTGTCATCGCTCGTATGGGTTGCGGCCCGAGCGAGGAGCGGGAACATCAAACTTAGGGTTCTTTGATAAAAGAATATGGGGATGATCGGTTTCGACGATGTGAGTTGAGATGGATGAAGCGTGCCGAGGATGCAGGGTTATCTCGTAAACGCCCTCTGCAAAAAAATAAGTGCAGAATCTAAGCGCACTGACTTCGCACTCGCTGCCTAATTAACCCAGCGATGCAGTCTGGTAGCCTGAGCCTGCCTTTAGCTCAGCCCCTACCATCAGTTTAAAAGGCCACTGCTGGTAACTCTCTTCGTAGGGGTTGCCGGGACTTTTATACGAATAGGTTAGGCCTTGTAAGTGTTTGCGCAAGCAAGGTAGCCGAAAACACCGATTTCACAAACTGCGCACGGAGAAGACCCGTTGACGCCACATCGGACCGGGGTTCGATTCCCCGCATCTCCACCATTTGTACTACAAGCAAAAAAGTTTGGGTACAGCTGAAGCCCTTGAGCTAGGTTTTATGCTGACAAGCATTTGCCTAGCTTGAGGGCTTTTCTGCCCTGTGCTAGCGCCTCGGTGCTAGATTTTTACCTTCATTTCTAAACTGTCTTGATAGCCAGGGTCTCAGCCTAGCTGGCCGCTACAAAAGACCGCTGTCATAAACTGCAGAGCTGATAAGCTAAGTATGCCGGTATAACCAACCCGCGAAAGCGAGAAGCAAGCTGTGACTACTCAGAACCCTGCACCGAACTTGCCCCCTCAGCCGGGAGCAGTAGGGAACCTTCCTCCACAGGTACCGCTTGTGCCCGCTTTCGATATTGTGACCCCCGGCGAACCTCAAGAGTTTTTGGTACCACCCCAATTCCGCAAGCCCTACGGTGCTCTCGTCCGGGACAAGAGAGGCAAAGGCTACTACCTTGCGGTGATGTCTTTTTCTGCTGCCGTTACCAGCTATCTGGTTGTTTTCCTTGCCGGGATCCTGGCTCTTGCTGCCCTGATTCCGGCTGTGGGCGCTATCGTCCTGGGGATCCAGGCCCTGCGGTCTAAATCCCGCTCACCCCAGACGCAGTTAGCGGGCCAGACCTCCGGGTTTGCATGGGGCGGTATCGCCCTGGGTGCTCTTTGCCTGCCACTTACCGTGGGCATGTTCCTGCTTAATTCCTGGTTCCTGAGCTCAGCTGAGGCCGCTAACTGTGAATACATCTACCGAGGCGACGAAGCAGCTATCCAGCGTTGTATAGAAGCTAACACCTATTAGAGGTTAAGCCATCTTGACAAGGGCCTGCGCGGTCCATTGCCCCAGGGGCGCTAGGGAAAAGATTTGAGCCTGTGTGATAGAACTCATTCGGGTTAGTATAGGAGATAAGCTGGCCCTATGACAGCGGGGCTAGAAGCTGACATGTACCCACCAGGAGCGCCCCATGACTACCAGCAGTGGCTTTACCCCTCTTGACCCTGAGCACCCTACCACCGATGAGATCCCCTTCATCTACCCGGCACACTGGGAAGCGGATGTGGTGTTGCGGGACGGTGCCACAGCTAACCTCCGGCCCGTGCTACCCACAGACCGTGATGCCCTTGAGAAGATGTACGCAGGGCAGTCTGAGCGTACCATCTACCTTCGCTTCTTTACCCATAAGCCCAAACTCAGCGACAAAGAACTTACCCGCTTCACCACGGTAGATCACAATAACCGGGTCGCTTTTGTGATGATGCTGGGCGAGGAGATGATAGGTATCGGGCGGTACGACCGCACTAACGACCCAGCTGAGGCTGAAGTTGCCTTTATGATTTCCGACGCTCACCAAGGCCGGGGGATCGGGTCAATCCTCTTGGAACACCTGGCCGCTGCGGCCCACGAACGCGGGATTGATAGGTTCAGCGCGGAGGTCTTGCCACAAAACCGTAAGATGCTTAACGTCTTTACGGATGCTGGTTACGAGATTACCCGCGAGTTTGAAGATGGCCTGGTCATGGTTCACTTCAATATTGACCCCACAGACCGTTCACGAGGTGTCATGGAAGCCCGTGAACACCGTGCAGAAGCCAAATCCATTGCTGAGCTTTTAGCACCCCAAGTTCTTGCTGTTGTGGGTTCTGCCGATAACTGGGAAAGAACCGGGCACAAAGTTCTTAAGACGCTGGTCAAAGGGGGCTTCAAGGGCAAAATTTACGGGGTCAACGAAGCCGCACACCCCGCCGGAGATCTCCCTGTTCTGGAGAGCATCACCCAGGTACCTGAGCACGTGGACCTAGCCATTATTGCTGTGCCCATCAAAGATGTTCCGGCCGTAGTTGAGGCCTGTGGCCAGGCAGGAGCCAGGGGCGTACTCATCTACACTACCGGCTATGCAGATGATGGCGTGCGTGGCCGTGCCCGCCAAAAAGCCCTGGTCAAACTGGCTAGGAGCCACGGGATGCGGGTTATTGGCCCTGCTTCATTTGGTCTGCTCAACAACAACCCCGCTGTTCAGCTAGATGCCACTATCAGTTCACAAGATCCTGGCCCGGGGAGCCTGGGGCTCTTCAGCCAGTCCTCAGCTATCGGTGCCGTTCTTTCTAACTCCGCAGTGCGGCGTAACATCGGTGTCTCGTCACTGATTTCTGCAGGCAACCGGGCAGATGTTTCTGGCAATGACATTATGCAGTACTGGGAAGATGACGACGCCACCGGCGTATGTGCGCTCTACCTTGAATCCATTGGCAACCCCCGAAAGTTCTCGCGTATTGCCCGAAGGCTCTCACGGGCCAAGCCGGTTGTGCTCGCCAAAAATGCGGTAACCGGCCAGCAACTGCCGCCCGGTCACTCCGGACGCACCGCCATAACACCACCCTCCGCCTTGGACTCTATGTTCAAGCAGGCCGGTGTTATCCGCGCTGAAACCATTGAGCGGGCGCTCGACGTCACCCAGATTCTGGTCTCTCAGCCTTTACCTGCTGGCAGGCGGCTAGCTATTCTTTCGAATGCCTCAGCCCTGGGGCAGATTGTCGCTGACCGGGCCGAAGAGCTGCGTATCGAGGTTACTCTCACCGAAACTATGCTCAGGCTAACCGATGAGGCAGAGGATGGCCTTGAGATTTTGGAGGCCGTGGCAACCAGCGCCCTTGAATCTGCTGAGGTTGATGCTGTCATCGGCGTGTTTATTACGGGTGAATCAATTGACCCGCAGGACGTGGCGAGAGTACTTCATCGGGCAGGTCAGCAGAGCGGTAAACCTATCCTGGCTTCTTTCCCTGGAGCACTGAGCGATCAATCGACGCTACGCGGCATTTGGAGTGAAACAGCCCACAGCCAAGAGCAAGAGTCCGAAGGGGAGGGTGCCGCCTGCCTGCAGGAAGGGCTTGCCTGCTTTGAATCACCGGGTGAATCAATTCTGGCGCTCGGTGCGGTTATGGATTATGTGGAATGGCGAGATAAAGAAACCGGTGCTCTGGCGGTGCCCGAAGGTATCAGCCCCAAAGCCGCCGCCGCAGATATTGCCACCCACCTACAAGCTGAAGCTGGGGCAGGCAGCTCCGGACCGGTAACACTTGATGACCTTGCTGTTACCCGTTTACTCGGGCACTACGGGATTAGCGTTCTTCCGGAATACCGCTTTGATACCCCAGAGCAAGCAATTGCTGCTGCGGCCCAAGCCGGCGGCTACCCCGTAGTCCTCAAAACAACCGATAGCTTCCTGCGCCACCGGATTGACCTGGGAGGGGTAAGACTCGGCATAGAAAGCGACGAAGACCTGGTAAGCGAAATCGCCCAGATGCACAGAACACTTGAACCCTACGGACATTTTGACCTAGCCCTCCAAAAGCAGGTACCCGCAGGCCAAACTGCCGTCCTCAAAGCTGTGGAAGACCCGCTGATTGGCCCGGTTGTTTCTTTTGGTATGGCTGGTGATGCCACCGCCCTTCTCGATGACTGGGCCCACCGTATCCCACCTTTGACCGAGCGGGACGTCTACAAGATGGTTCGATCGCCCAAAGCCGCCAGTAAGCTATTTGACCCCGAGAACAGGCACACCGCGAGAACCGACTTGCTAGAGGACCTATGCGCACGGGTAGCGCTACTCAAAGACAACCACCCAGAAATTGCGCACCTTGAACTCAACCCAATTCTGCTGTCACCCGATACGATGACGGTAGTGGGTGCCAGCATACAGCTTGCCCAGTCCGCCCAGCGTACCGACTCAGTACGGCGTGCCATGAGTAGCTAAAAACGGTCAGCCCTCCGACGACTGTATAGCTGGCATACCCTAGAATAGGGGGAGCAGGAACTAGGCTCACTGGAATAAGGACCACCGTGAATGATATGAGGGGTGCAACCGCGCTCACCCAAGATATTCAGAAGGCAGGGTTTTACCCCGAGCTTGTACTCGATACTGTTTCTGAAGCACTTGACGGACTAGAACCTACCGCCCACCTGGTGCAGGTGGAAACCCACTTCGATCAGAACGAAGTCCACCGGCATATTACGGTCTTAGTGGTTGCGGGGGAGCACCTACTTGTTGCGCATCTTGATGATCAAAACCTCGATGATGAGGGGCAACAGGTACTCGCCCACGTTTCGGTTGAGACCCTTCACATTAGCAAACTGACCACCTTGACGGTCAGCTACAGCTACCCCCAGCCCCAAGACTATGCACCTGGGCACCCTGTCTCGGAGGTATCACTCTTAATTGCATGGACGGGGTCGCACAGGCTGGATATCCAACCCGCCGAATGCGCCGAGCCGAGCTGCGACGCTAACCACGGCTACACAGGTTTAGTGCCTCGAGAAGATATGCTCATCCGCATCAGCACTTCAGCAGATGGGGCAGAAGCCACCGAAAAGGCTCGGCGCTTCGCGCGTACCCTGCGTTCAGCCCACCTGAACCTGGGAAGGGGGCGCTAAGGTGAAAGATTTTTGCGGCTATGAGTTACCCCCCACACCGGGCTACAAAAGCCACAACGTGGGCGACCTTTTCGAATCATGCGGCAGCCTCACAGGCCAGGGCTCCTTCCAACCTGATGACCACCCCCTCTACGGTCCGGGACGTCATGACTTATTGGGCCTTGCTGACCGCCTCAAAGCTGCAGGGGCAGACCCAAACCGTTACCGGAGCGTCTGCCTGGTTATGGTTGATGGGTTGGGGCAATCCCTGCTGAACCGGTATGGTTCTTACGCCCCCTTCCTTAAAAGTGCTAGGCAACTTGGGCCTCTTCACTCGGCGGTTCCCTCAACAACGGTGGCTTCGCTGACCAGCTTAGGCACCGCATGCCCACCTGGCTACCACGGTATGGCAGGCTATGAGGTCAAGAACCCCGCAACCGGAAGGGTGATGAACCAGCTTTCTGGCTGGGATAAAGCTGTTTCACCCCGCGACTGGCAACCTTACCCCACAGTTTTTGAGCGCTACCAGAACCACCTTGACGTTGCTACGGTATCACTCAGCAAATACGCCGGATCGGGCCTGAGTGAGGCGGGGCTACGCGGTGGGCGCTTTGTGCATGCCGCCGGTTACGCGGCCCGCACCACCCTAGCGGCAAGCCTGCTGAACTCTCGTAAGCCGTCCTTGGTCTATCTCTACTGGGGAGAAATTGACCAGGCCGGTCACAAATACGGTACAGACTCTACCCAATGGCTTGAACAGCTTGAAGAGCTGAATCTAGCACTCAAATCCTTAGCCCGCCGCCTGCCACCCCACGTCCTGCTCTTACTCACAGCAGATCACGGCATGGTTGATATAGCACCAGAAGCGCGCATCGATTACTCGGGGGACAGCCAGCTCCTTGAGAATATTGAACTGACGGCGGGGGAGCCTCGCATGGTTCAGCTCTATCTCAAAGATAAGAGCCCAGCTGCAATCCAAGATACACTCGGGCGTTGGGGGGAATCTTGGGGAGAAAAAGCCTGGGTGGTTGAG
The DNA here is from genome assembly GCF_048513555.1 of Rothia sp. P5766. NCBI lineage: Bacteria > Bacillati > Actinomycetota > Actinomycetes > Micrococcales > Micrococcaceae > Rothia > Rothia sp. P5766. Next base: position 130,477 of record NZ_JBLXXS010000002.1, read on the forward strand.
ACAGAAGAGATGTTCCAAGCCGGTTACTTTGGGGAGACTATCAGCGACACCGCGCGGGCACGTATTGGGGATATTGTGGTAGCAGCCCGGGAGCCCATTGCTCTCTACGATATGCGGCACTATAAGCCACACGCCCTGCAGATGGTAGGGCAACACGGGTCACTTACAGCAGAGGAAACACAGGTGCCTCTGCTTATGCTCCCCACCGGCTAAAGCTCCTACCAGAGCGCAGTAAAGCCCCGTCCAGCCCTAGCGAGAGGACGGGGCTTAATTCTTTTGGCTTGACACACTAAGGACTAGCAATCACAGTAGGTTCTTCCAAAGACGCCGCTGCAGTGGGGGCTTCAATAGGTGCGGTGGAGGGAGGCGGTAGCGGTGTCTCATCAATGACCTTGCCAGCGTCTGGGCCCGGCACCGTGGTCTCGATGGGGCGTTTGGGCTCATCGATAGGCGAAGCGTCGGCCGGAGGAGTAATCTCCGCTGGATCACTGGGGGACTCAGTAGGCTCTAAGGTAGCCTCTTCCGCCTCGGTGGGAGCTGGCTCAAGCGTAACAGGGGGTTCAGGCGCGGTCTCCTGCACTGTAGCCTCGGCTACAGGCTCGGTTGTTGCGTACTGGACGGTACCGGGAGGGACAGCGTTTTCCTGAGCTTGCTGCTCAGTGACGGTTGGTTCCTGAGTATTAAAACTGGGGGTCGGTGCCGGGTAAGTACTGGTAGGAGTTGCGGGTGCCGAGGTCGTGGGGCTGTCACCGCTGGGGGCAATCGAGGTGCCTGAAGCCGGCTGCGAGCTGCTACCCTGGCCTGGCAACAGCAAAGCAAAAGCAAGGACCGCGGCGGCAGCGGTGAGAACCGCAGAAGCTACAAAGAAAACCTTGGAACCAAGCTTTCGCTGAGCGGGCTCCTGAATCAGAGGACCCACCGGGGCTAAACGGTCCCGCTCGGCGGCAAAGGCAAGCTTCTGCTGTTCCTTCTCAGCCTGCTCAAGGGCCGCTGCGCGCTCAGCAGAGCGGTCAGCACGGCGCTCGCGCCGGGTTAGCTTCTCGAACTCATCACCGTTCTTCATGAGGCCGAGGGCCAGTGAGTCGTCTTCAATATCAATTTCTGTACGCTGTGAGCCGCTGTCGGCCGTGACGTATTCGTAGCCATTGGCTAGGGTCAAGACATCAGTAGCGTCACCCGATGCAGCTGGCGGCTCAGAATCAAGACTCGGGGTAGTCTCACCAGGGTTTTCAACCTTGGGCAGAGGTTCGGTGATGCTATCGGGCTCACCGGCAGTGCTGGAATCTTTAGGATATGAGTTAGGCAAATTTTCCTCATCAAATATTTATGCCCCACCGAGCGCCTAAGTTGGGGTATGGGTGGCGTCGGGCGAACTCTGGGTACGGGTGTCTGTATAAGTCTACGTTGTCTTACGGGTTTTTGGGGCAGTGGCGCTTGTAACCCTTCACGAGCCATGCCGGGATGGAAACTATAAGTCAGCACAAAAAAGTCCTTGTGCCCTGATATTTAGGGCACAAGGACCGTGCAAGATAAGGGTGACCTGGGCTAGCGGCGCTGGTTACCGAAGATAATGTCATCCCAGCTTGGAACGCTGGTCCTCTTACCGCGTGCAGGCTTAGCCTTAGGGCCAGAATCTGCATCGCTTTCATCGCTTGATTGCTCCGAACCTTCAGGGAGCGCCTGAGGGTCATCGCTTACTGCCTGAGAAGCATGGTCGGTATCTTCTGAATCAGCATTAGATTGGTGCTCGGAGGTAGCGCTCAGATCCGCCTCAGCCGATTGTTCTTCAGCAGCTGTATCCTGCTCCAAAGCTTCAAGATTCTCCTGCCCGTTTTCTTCTGGGGCACCGTTTTGAGGCTCAGCCACAGACTCATCTGCTATAGAAACTGCAGTGTGGTCTTTAGGTACCTTAGTTTCAGCGGCTTCCTGGGTATCGGGGGCAGGCAGGTCATGGAGCTCACCTACCGACTGAGAACCGCGTCGGGCTCGTTCCAACAAGTCTGCCAGCTTGCGCTCACTGGCTGGGTCAAAGGAACGGACACCACGGCGCGACGATAGCTCGTCAAGGAGCTCGTTCTGCTCCTTGTTCTGGGGCACACGAACAGGGGTGACCTTAGGAGGTGCTACCTGAACACCCAAACCGGGAGCCTTCTTCTCGTCTTCCTGAGCTGTAGTAGCGTCCGGTGCCTGAGGTGAAGAAGGGGTGAGTCCGGGAATGGGGGAGTCGTGCGAGTGGTCACGGCCCATGAGGAAGTAAGCGGCCTCGTTGGAGGCATAGATACTCTGGTTAGCAGGGTTAAAGTTCCAGCGTGCCGGGAACATAACGGCCCTCGGAAGCTCAGGCAAAATATCATCGCTGAGTGAAATATCGAGGGAGACAGTCCACTGACCTGATTCCTGCTGCCAGGTGGACCAATCCATGGGTGCTTCTTCAAAGCCAAAGCGTGCCGAGACTTCTTCAATGTGCTGGTTAAGGCTCTGAGCGTTCTTGCCCTGGCCCGGAGCCGGCGAAATCATGACAGAGCGGGCTGTATGAATGATATTGGCACGTTCAGCCACAATAGGCCACTCGTAACGACGAACCCTGTTAGGTTCCCATCCTGATTCTGCGGCGATTTCTTCGACCGTTGCACCCTGGCGGAAACGGGTCTGAATCTCTCGGGGTCCGAAGGTGCCCTTGCTGCCCCCTCGGAGGGGATTAATACGGCGGGCGCGGGCAATGCTCTGGCGTAGGTTTTGATCAATAGGCAACAGATAGGTTGTGCCATCTGCTGATTCGAGGACCAGATTTTCTCCATCGTCGTGGATGCCAGTTAGGCGCAGTTCGGGCACTACACGGTCTCCTTTATGGGCAACTGGCGTTACCAGAGGGGTAACGCGCTTCTTCAATCTTTACACTTACTTGAAAGATTACCGTCTCAAGCTGTGCTTGAGGCAGAAAGTGGCCTTTCATGGGGCGGAAGATTGAAAAAACAGCCATATCTCAGGATTATTCTCTTAATCTCAAGCACAACTTGAGATGCCCTGAATGATGCGCCTGGCGCTTCGAGCCAGTTTGTGACTCGCTGGGCCAGAACATGAACGTTCTACTTGCAATCTGAGAACTAATGGTGAACAATTCTACCCGTCACCTCATCAACTCTGAGGGCCTATGGGATTTGCCTAGACCGGCGCTAACGGAGTGACCTAACGAGGTGCAGGTACCTCACCGACCCTGGGGTATCTACCCTTCGCACAGTTTACGGAGAAAATATGGCAACCGATTACGATGCACCTCGCAAGCAGGATGAAGACAGCAAAGACCAGTCTTTTGAGGAATTGCGATCACGCCCCTCAGAAATGCAGTCAGGCGCTGTTGATGAGGATGAGAACGCAGCAGCCGAAAGTTTTGAGCTCCCCGGCGCTGACCTCTCTAACGAGGAACTGAACGTGGTAGTTCTGCCCGCGCAGGAGGACGAGTTCACCTGCGGCTCCTGCTTCCTAGTGCGTCACCGTTCGCAGATTGCCCGCGAAGAGGGCGATTTCAAGTTCTGCATCGAATGCGAGAGCTAACCCTTAGCCTAAGAACGAGTAACTAAAGAGCCGAATGCGCTGATTGCATCCGGCTCTTTCTGTATCTATTGACCTAGAAAGGTTAGTGCCTTGCATAACCCCAGACACGCGCAGCTGAGCACTTATGAGGCGTCTTGGTCAGCGGCTAGGCCCTGGTTCAGGATTTCTGCAATTTTTTCGGGGTGACGGCTTGAAGCGATCCAGTAGGGGGTGGGGTCAGCAGGATCGGTAATTTCCACCCGGATGACGGAAGTAATCCAGCCCCTGAAGCACATGTAGGCGCGGCCATCAAGCGCAGGGCCAGTGGCAACTCGCGCGTCTTCACCTCTGAAAGCCTCAGCGCGTCCTACAAATTCGCGTTCAATACGGGCACGGCCAAAGCGAACAGCCGACTCAGTAATTTCTAGAGTTGGCGAGGTCCCATAGAGTAGGGCACCTACCGACAGGGCAACAATGATACCCGCTACAATACCGGCGGCGATATTGATGGGAGCGCCCACCAGGAAGGAAGCAAGGCCAGCTCCTAGGCATCCCAGCCAGAGACCTACCCCGGGAGCAAGACGTTCTTTATAAAGCACGGTAGCGGGGCTAGCAGACATGGTTTCCTTTGCTAAATATTCGGTGGGGAGTCACCTATCCTGATGAATAAGTGCCGTTCACAAGTCTACGAGATAGAAGAGGAACTTGGGCTGATGTGCTGTTTTCAACCTGAAACCGGTCAAACCAATTTCTTGGTCAGTTAAGTCCTTGATCTCTGGGGAGAATCACTTTTAGCTCTATGCCGGGTACAGTATAGGGGTGATGAATCAGATACATGTTGAAATCAAGATGCTCGATGAAGGGCTTGAGCCTCCAGCCTATGCGCAGCCGGGAGATGCCGGAGCAGACCTGCGTTCGCGCATTGACCTGACCCTTGCCCCTGGGGAACGCGCCCTGGTCCCTACCGGTGTGGCTATCGCCCTGCCCGAGGGATATGTAGGGCTAGTGCACCCCCGCTCAGGGCTGGCTGCTAAGCACGGAATCACCATTGTGAATGCGCCCGGCACAGTCGATTCAGGGTACCGGGGTGAGCTGATGGTAAGCCTGCTCAACACCGACCGTGAGAAGAGCTTTGCGGTTAAGCGTGGTGACCGTATTGCCCAGCTGGTCATCCAGCGTTTTGAGACAGCCATCTTCAGCCTGGTTGATGAGCTTGATGAAACTGAACGCGGTTCTTCGGGCTTTGGCTCAACCGGCGTACAGTAGTTATCAGTAAAACTTTTACCCAGGAGAGTCAATGTTTGGTTTTGGCAAGAAAAAGCAGGAAGAGGTCGCGAGGGCAGATGCCGAGAAGGTAGAAGAGCCTGAGAACCCTTCACCCGAGCAGGAGGCTGCACTCGACGAGTCAGCTGACAAGGCTACCGGCCCGACGAGTGACGATACCCCTGTTGTTTTTAGCCGTGAGGACGGCCCCTGGGATATCTCCGAAAAGTCTACTGGCCATCAGTACATTGACTTAGGTGGCCTGTTCATCAAGAGCAACCCCGGTTTGAACCTGCGTCTTGAAGCAGATACAAAATCTCAGCAGGTGATCGCGGTGACCCTGCAGATGGGCGAAGGCTCACTCCAGGTCCAGGCATTCGCTGCCCCCAAGAGTCGCGGTATTTGGGAGGATATCCGTCATGAGCTCTCCGAGAGTGTTCGGCAACAGGGCGGCCAGGTAGAATTTTCCGACGGTGCTTTTGGGCGTCAGCTCATCACACGTGTACCTGCCGAACTGCCCGACGGTCGCAAGGGCTTTAGAATTGCCCGCTTTGTAGGCATCGATGGCCCCCGCTGGTTTGTTCGCGGTGTTTTCTCAGGCAAGGCTGTACTTCCTGGGCAGGACGCTAGCGCGCTTGAAGAAGTGCTCCGGAATATTGTTGTTAACCGTGGCTCCAAACCCATGGCTCCCCGCGACCTGCTCCCCATGCGCGTTCCCCAGAATATTCAGGAAGCCGCAGCCCAACAGCAGGCGGCTGCCCATGAAGGGGACTCATCTAAGCCTTCATTGGAAGTTCCCCGCCGCGGCCCTGAAATCACCGAGATCGGTTAAGCACTGTGGGCGAGACTGAACACCAGGGCACGGTGACCCGTCTTGAAGACTACCCGGAGCGGTTCAGAGCACGCGTTGCTGGCCGGGTAGAACTCGTTCGCATATCCCATGCCGGGATGAGCCCCCGGTTTGAGGTGACGCTAGGCGTTGAACGTTCTAAGCCGCTTCCTCCGGCAAAAACACACCCTATGACGGGTATGCCCATTGCAGAAACCGGTGAAGACCTGGATGACACTGCCGATGTCAGCACCACAGAGGATACCCCAACCGGTGAGATTTCGGTGCTGGATGCCGAAACAGGCTTTACTAGTCGTTTTAGTGTGACTAAGGCTGTTTCACGTGTCCTTTTTCCTGATTTTCCGCCGCTGAAACCGGGGGTGAGGCTGACCCTGATTTGGCTGGGCCAGCACCAGGTCCCGGGTATCGAAGCGGGTGGCTATCTGCGGGTCTCCGGCATGCTTAGCACCAGAGAAGATACACCCACCATGTATAACCCTCGCTACGAGATTGTGCCCAACATGTAGGGCAAGTCCCCAAGCCAAAGGCCCCCGATCTGACAGAGAACGGGGGCCTTACTGGTAAGAGAAACTGCCTCTAGCTGAAGAGGGCGCGGATGTCGTCCTCACCGGCAGGGGTGGTCACAAAGAAGAGCTCGTCACCTGCTTCTAGGACATCATCGCCGCTGGGCGCTATGGGGGAACCATCGCGGAGAATAGCGGTCAGGGTGGCTTCGTAGGGCCACTGTACGTTGTTAACGGTGTGCCCGATAATGGGATGATTGGCAGGTACGGTGTATTCGACCAGGGTGGCACTGCCTGATTTGAGGGTCAGCAGGCGGATCACGTCACCAACCTCTACGGCCTCTTCTACTAGGGCGGTCATCAGACGCGGGGTGGATACCGCAACATCCACACCCCAGGAATCGTCAAAAAGCCACTCATTCTTGGGGTTATTGACGCGGGCTACGGTACGGGGAACCCCGAATTCACTGCGAACAAGTAGGGAAACTACCAGGTTAGTTTTATCGTCGCCAGAAGCCGCGACCACTACGTCGGCGTTCTCTGGCTTGGCCTGACGCAGAACCGATAGCTCACAGGCATCACCGATAACCCAGTGGGCGTGCTGAATATCGCTCCGGCTAATGGCCTCGGGCTTAATATCTATAACAGTAACCGAGTGCCCGTGCGAAAGAAGTTCTCGGGCGCTCGATGAACCAACGGAACCTGCACCAATAACTATTACTTCCACTGCAGATCACCTTCGCTGTCTTGGGCAGGGGGCTCGCTTAAGATCCTCACGATATCGTTGATGTCTTCGGTGCGCATCATAGCGTGCAGAGTGTCACCCTGCTGGTAGGAGCTTTCTGGGGTGGGAAGCATACCCTCCCCAAAGCGGGTAATGTAGGCCATTCGCACGCCAGCTGCTTGTTCAATCTCGGTAATGGCATGACCAGCCCAGGCCTCGTGGAGCTGGAGCTCACCCAGCATGAGGCGGCCTGAGGCTTCACGGAAGTCACCAGCCATAGCCTGCTCCGGCAAGATACGGCGGAGCACCTGATCAGTGGACCACCGAACAGCTGCCACCGTGGGAACACCTAGACGCTGATAAAACTCTGCACGGTTGGGGTCATAGATGCGGGCAACAACGTGCCGAACGCCGAAGGTCTCACGAGCCACACGCGAGGCAATGATATTGGAGTTATCTCCAGAGGACACAGCCGCAAAAGCGTAGGCATGTTCAATTCCAGCTCGCTTGAGGGTTTCTCGATCAAAGCCGACACCGGTAACTTTCTTGCCCGCAAAATCTTTGCGCAGGCGGCGGAAAGAGCGGTCGTCTTGGTCGATAACAGCCACCGAGTGACCGGCGTCTTCCAAAGTATGGGCTAGCATGACTCCAACACGCCCCGCGCCCATAATTACAAAATGGGGCACACCGCACCTCATCACATCGTATAGGGAACACAAACTGGCTCCGCCACATGCCGAAGCCTCACCCTAGTCTACGCCCCTCAGAGCACCGAACCCATGGGCTAAGGGCTGTTCGCGGGCAATCGAGCTACTGTGTGCACAGAAAATGTGGTGTGTACGGCTGTTCTTTGAGGCGCCAAACGACTACGGTTACTACCTGTGAAGAATATTCGGAGTGTGTTCAGCCACCTAGTGCTTGGTGCGCCCGTCACCAGTAGACACGCAAAAAAAGGCAATCTGCCTAAGCGCCGCGCCCTGCCGCTCTTTGGTGCAGATGGGCTATCGTCTGTTGCTTACGCACCCGATGAAATCTTGCTCACTCTGCTCATTGCCGGTCACGGTGCCCTCGTCTACTCACCCTTTGTGGGACTGGGAATTGCTCTGATCCTCCTGATCGTGGTGGGAACCTACCGATACAACATCAATAGGGTAGGGGAGAAAGGCGACTTTGCCCTGGTTCACCAGAATTTGGGAACTGGTGCGGCAATGCTTCTGGGCGCGGCCCTCATGGTGGACTTTATCCTCACGGTCGCGGTATCTCTCTCATCGGCAGCCCAATACCTCGAGTCCATCACCCCCGCAATTCTGGGGCACCAAAGGCTTATTGCCTGCTCACTCATTGCGCTAGTAACCCTTCTGTGCTTGCGCGGGCTTAAATTTATGCTGGGAATCTCGCACCTCCCCTCCTATTTCTTCTTGATTCTTCTGACCGGCCTTATTGCTTGCGGCATCATTGCCGATAGCTCAGGTGACTTGGGCCTAGCTTCCTCAGCCTCCTACCGGCTAGTTAGCGATAAGGACGCAATGAACACTCTTACGACCCAAACCGGTATGGGGCTACTGCTGCTCCGGGCTTTTGCCTCCGGCTCTGTGGCTCTTACCGGTGTTAACACCATCAGTAATGCGGTGAACGCTTTTGCACCGCCACGCCAGCGCAATGCCGCAACCAGCTTGATGATTGTCGGTGGGCTTTCAGCGGTCTCTCTGCTTGGGGTGCTCTATCTAGCCCAAAAAACAGGTGTAGTTTTTGCGATTGACCCCAACCTCCTGATAATTGACGGTCAACCAGCAGGGGACGATTTCCACCAGGTCCCTGTTCTGCTCCAGATTACCCAAGCAATTTTTGCCCACCAGCTGGCAAGCGTCCTGATGGGTATTGCAACGGTAGGGGTCTTGATTGTGGCCGCTATGACAGCCTTTACCGGCTTCCCCATGCTGGCAACAACTATCGCAGCCAAACAGTACCTACCGGTGCAACTTTCAGCTCGCAGTTCCAGCTCGCTTTACGCCAACGGTGTGCTTGCCCTAGGCCTTAGCGCTATGTTCCTGGTAGCGGTGGTCGGGCCCGATGTCCACACGCTTGTACAGATGTACATCGTAGGTGTCTTTACTGCCATGACACTGACCCAGTACGCTGTGCTACGGAACAGGTGGAAAGCCCAACGTATCACCCTGGACCGTAAAAAACGACAGCATATCTGGCGGGACATAGCTATCACAGCAATTGGCGCTAGCGCATCTGTCATCGTTCTTACCGTCATTATCCTGACTAAATTCACGCACGGAGCCTGGGTTACCACCCTTCTCATACTTTTCTTGACTTGGACTATGAGCAAAATCAACAAACACTACACGCGTATCGACCAGCAGCTAGACCTGGACGGTAACCTGCAAGAACTAGCGCGTGACTGCGCCCTACCATCCCGCGTCCACGCCCTGGTGTATGTTGAGCGGGTACGCAAGCCCGTTTTGCGGGCTCTGGCCTATGCACGGGCCTCGCGCCCGTCGTCTGTTGAAGCCCTGCTCGTCAATGTTGATGAGGCCCGAACCCGCGAGAACATCGATACCTGGAACGCTCTGCAACTACCGGTGAACCTGACCGTTCTTGATTCGCCCTACCGCGATCCCGTAGCAAGTGTGCTCGACTACATCCATCATCGGAGGCAAAAATCACCCCGCGATGTTGTGGTGATTTACCTGCCTGAATATGTGGTGGCACACCGCTGGCAAAGGTTCCTGCACCGCCGAACAGCTCACAAACTCAGGGGTCGGCTACGCCATGAGCCCGGAGTAGTGGTAGCGTCAGTCCCATGGCAACTCGAACAATAAATGACTGAGCCTGCCTTCCCCTTTTCTGGCTTACTGGCCACCTGCCATGAGCCCTATTCCTGATACGAGAACATATGAACACGCAAAATCCCACCACAGACACCGCCAGCTTCGACATAGGTAGCCTCGTGCAGGTAACACCCGAGCGGCCGGCACACGGCGGTGCCATGGTGGCTAGAGTTGGTGAGCGTGTTGTCTTTGTGCGCCACGCTGTTGTAGGCGAGACCGCGCTGGCGCGGATTACCGGGCGCGGTCCCAAGGGGCGGTACTTCTTCGCTGATGTTATCGCTGTTGACCAGCCCTCACCCCACCGCCGCCCCCACCCCTGGGAACCAGCCGATGCGCTCGCCCAGGAGAACCCTCTGGGAGGAATGGAATACGGGCACCTGCTACCCGCTACCCAGCGAGACTACAAGCGCCAGGTACTGGCTGAACAGCTGGTACGATTGGGCGGTCTTTCGGCTGAGCATCCACTCATCACCCAGCTTCAGGTGCAGGAGTTACCCCTTGAGGGTGAGGGCCCAGCAGACCTCGGTTGGCGGACCCGCGTTCACTACACCGTTGAACGGGAGAGCGGGAAAATCGCCATGTTTAGGCACTCGTCCTCCGAACCTGTCCCCCTTGAGAGTTTCCCCCTGGCCGATATGCGTCTGCAAGAGCTTGAGCTTCACAAGCTCACCCTGGAGGGCCTTGCTCGGCTCGATGCAGCAGTTTCCGCCAGCAACATGGTGACCCTGGTTTTCTGGGTATCTGCTCAGACAAGACCTACCGACGTCGCCCCTGCAATCGAAGACCAGTGTCGCAAGCTGTGGGGCTCGCTGGAAGACCGCCAAATTACTCTCATCTTCCGCCCCGAAAAGCAGGGTGGACGCAAACGCGGCACCAAGCCCCAGGAGGTAGTTCTGGGTGCTGGGAACACCGAGCTGCTTGAAACGGCAACTGTCTATGCCCAAGATTTCTATTGGCTGGTTGATGCCACCGGCTTCTGGCAGATTCACCGTTCTGCCCCGGAGGTACTGGGGAATGCGGTACTTGAAGCTACCAAGCTGAAAAAGGGCATGACAGTCTACGACCTCTACGCAGGAGCTGGCCTCTTCACCGCCCTAGCGGCTGATGCGGTAGGGGATAAGGGCACGGTTCTTTCAGTAGAAGGGTCAGCTACCACTCACCGTAACGCCCTCACCAACTTTGCTGCCCAAGGTCCCTCCCGAACCCACCGATCAGAACGTACCAGTGTGCGACTTGAACGCGGTGACGTCTCAGCCGTCTTGGGCAAGCTCGGCCCTCAGGCGCTGGCCGGACGTTTTCCCACACCCGATCTTGTCATCTGCGACCCCTCCCGCGAGGGCGCAGGTAAAAAGGTCATGGAGCAGGTGAACGAGCTCAACCCCGCCACCATTGTTTATGTGGCCTGTGATCCTGCTGCTTTGGGGCGAGACACCGGCTACCTAGGCCAGGCTGGGTGGAAGCTGGCCTCTGTGCAAGGGTTCGATATGTACCCCAACACCCACCATGTGGAAGCTCTTGCTGTCTTTACTCGCAAGTAAACTTATGGCGGGTATATATCTCACCTTTTGAAGATAAGAAGATACATACCCGCCATAGGTACTTGGCTGGGGTGCGATACTGGTTCTCAAGGGATTGATCCACTTTCAGGCCAGCAAAATAAGCAGCTTCATGGGCACTTATCTGATTCTGCTTGTGGAACCTTACCTGAGGCGCTCGGTCTGGTCGTCCCACTCTCTAGCTAACTCGCGCAGAGCATCTTCTTTCTGACGGGCATGATGGCCGCAGAAGAGAAGGTCGTTGCCCGATGCCAGTACTACTCGCAGATAAGCCTGGGCACCGCAAGCATCGCAACGGTCGGCAGTGGTGAGTTCACGGGCTTCAAGAGTAGTAGCCATCGATAGCTCCTTTTCAATATAAGTTGGTTTACTCCCATACAACCACTTTCGGTGCCTTAAAGCTTGTCCTTTCGCCCACAGCACTTAAACGACACCCGCCCCGAAGCCAGCCCGCCCTTACCTGGGCGTGTACTAAACTAAATAGGCACGCCCCACCCGTAATCCCAGGAGAGTTCCGTGGCCGCAAACACCTATACCGCGCGCAACCTATCTGTGCTCGAAGGCCTTGAAGCTGTTCGTAAGCGCCCCGGCATGTACATTGGCTCTACCGATTCCCGTGGCCTGATGCACTGTCTCTGGGAGATTATCGATAACTCTGTAGACGAGGCACTAGCCGGGTATGGCCAGTCAATTCAGGTTGTTCTCTACAAGGACGGTTCCGTTGAAGTGCAGGACGATGGGCGTGGTGTACCCACCGATATAGAACCCCGCACGGGCCTATCTGGCCTTGAGGTGGTCTATACCAAGCTCCACGCTGGCGGTAAGTTCGGTGGTGGTTCCTATACTGCATCGGGGGGCTTGCACGGTGTTGGTGCATCGGTGGTCAACGCGCTGTCCTCCCGTCTAGATGTGCAGGTGGACCGCGGCGGCAAAACCTACCAAATGAGCTTTAGACACGGGGTACCCGGTATCTTCGAGGACGGACGGACCCCCAAACCGCAGGCTCCTTTCAAGCCCTCTGATCAGGCTCTTGAGATTATCGGTAAGGCCAAACGCGGTGTGACCGGTACCCGTGTGCGTTACTGGGCTGACCCCATGATTTTTACTCCGGACGCCCGTTTTAGCTACAGCGAACTGGCCGCCCGGGCCCGCCAGACTGCTTTCCTGATTCCAGGCCTGCGTATTGCCGTGCGCGATGAACGCCGCCTGCCCGGTACCCCCGGTGAGCACGAAACCCACGAAGAAGTATTTCAACATGACGGTGGTATCGCGGAGTTTGTGGACTACCTGGCCCAGGACCAGGCGGTTACCGATATCTGGCGCTTTAGCGGTAGCGAGACTTTTACCGAAACGGTCCCCGTCCTCGATGCAGAGGGGCACTCTCAGCTCACTGAGGTTGAACGGGAATGCGAGGTCGATCTTGCTCTGCGCTGGGGCACCGGCTACGAGACCAAACTCAGGACCTTCGTCAATATTATTGCTACCCCCAAGGGCGGTACACACCAGACCGGCTTCGAACAGGGTCTACTGAAAACTTTCCGCAAGCACATTGCCGATAATGCCCGCAAGTTTAAGGCTGGTAACGACAAGATCGAGAAGGACGACGTTCTTGCAGGCCTGACCGCCGTGCTGACTGTGCGCCTGGCGGAGCCCCAGTTTGAGGGCCAGACCAAGGAGATTCTGGGCACCCCCGCTGTGCGCCAGATTGTTTCTAAGGTTGTTGCCAAGGAACTGGCTAGCAAACTCAACTCAACCGCTCGCGGCGAAAAAACTCAGGCCGCCGCCGTCAGCGAGAAAGTCGTTGCCGAAATGAAATCGCGTATCTCCGCGCGAGTTCATAAGGAAACCCAGCGCCGCAAAAATGCCCTGGAAACTTCATCTATGCCCACCAAGCTGGTGGACTGCCGCTCCACCGACGTTGAAAAGTCCGAGCTCTTTATCGTTGAGGGCGACTCGGCTTTGGGGACGGCCCGCCTGGCCCGTTCCTCCAACTACCAGGCCCTGCTCCCTATTCGAGGCAAGATCCTGAATGTCCAGAAGGCTTCCCTGACAGATATGCTGGCCAACGCCGAGTGCGCGGCCATCATTCAGGTAATTGGTGCCGGGTCGGGGCGTACCTTTGACCTGGAGCAGAAACGCTATAACAAAATCATTATGATGACCGATGCGGACGTGGACGGTGCCCATATCCGAACCTTGCTCCTGACACTCTTCTACCGCTATATGCGGCCTCTGGTGGAACAAGGGCATGTCTATGCGGCTGTGCCGCCCCTGCACCGGGTAGAGGTGATTAAGCGCGGGACCGCCAACGAGATGATTTACACATACAGCGAGAAGGAACTGCACGAACTCCTTGCCCGCCTAGAATCTGAGGGTAAAAGCTATAAGGAACCTATCCAGCGCTATAAGGGGCTGGGCGAGATGGACGCTGACCAGCTAGCAGAAACCACCATGGACCCCCGCCAGCGTATGCTACGGCGCGTGCGGGTGGAAGATGCTGAAGCCGCCGAACGGGCTTTTACCCTGCTGATGGGATCAGAGGTTGCGCCCCGTAAGGACTTTATTATCAGCGGCGCCCATAAGCTGGACCATACAGCAATCGACGCCTAAGCCTCTTGATGCCCGGTGCAGGGTAAAGTGTTATGCATGACACATACAATGAAGCACCCCGTTACTGTCACCGTTACCGGCGCAGCCGGTCAGATCGGCTACGCCAGCCTCTTCCGTATTGCGGCGGGGGAGATGCTGGGCGCTGACACCCCCGTCCGCCTGCGGCTACTTGAAATACCTGCCGGTCTCAAAGCGGCAGAAGGTACCGCGATGGAACTTGCCGATTGCGCCTTCCCCCTGGTGGAATCAATTGACGTCACCGATGACCCCAATACCGGTTTTGAGGGCGCAAACCTTGCTTTACTGATTGGTTCCCGCCCCCGCACCAAGGGAATGGAACGGGCTGACCTGCTGGAGGCTAACGGCGGTATCTTCTCCGTGCAGGGCCGGGCAATAAACGATCGTGCGGCCGATGACATCAAGGTCGCAGTCGTGGGCAACCCTGCTAATACCAACGCGCTCATTGCCGCCAGCCACGCTCCCGATGTGCCTCTGGAGCGATTTACCGCTCTGACCCGTCTGGATCACCACCGCGCCGTCGCTCAGCTGGCTTTGGCTACTGGCAGCCCTGTAGATCAGATTGAGGGAGTTGCTATCTGGGGTAACCACTCAGCTAGCCAGTACCCGGACCTCTTCCACGCGACTGTTGCCGGACGGTCTGCTGTGGACCTGCTGACCCAGCAGGGACTGGGCCAGGACTGGGTAGAGAACACCTTTATCCCCAAGGTCGCCAACCGTGGGGCTGAGGTTATCTCGGTACGAGGGGGCTCTTCTGTAGCTTCTGCGGCCCATGCTGCCCTCATGCATGTACATGACTGGGTGCTGGGAACGGGGGAGAGCTGGACCTCTATGGCTGTTCCCTCGGACGGCTCCTATGGGGTAGCCGAAGGGATTATTAGCTCATTCCCGGTACGTTGCACCGGTGGGGTGTATGAGATTATTCACGGTCTAGAACACTCAGATTTCTCTCAAAAGCGCATAGCGGCTTCTGTCGCTGAGCTGGTTGAGGAGAAACAGGCCGTGGCCTCCTTGGGGCTGCTGGGTCCTCGATAGAAGAAAGCTCAGGCCTGTGACTATGCTCCATACCCTCAAACCCTTGAAGAGGGATAAGTAGAAGGTTAGGCTCCCGCTGGTGGATTTCATACCAGCGGGAGCCTTAGCGTTTAAATGACCTTTTCATGCCCGTCAAATCACTGTTATTTCGGGTCAAATACACCCTAAGTTAGCGCTCATCAAGGTCAGTTATTCTAAAGCAAGTTACTCAAAGAGGGCCTGCCTGCCCAGACTGCTGGGTTGTCTTTCAAACAGGGATAGTTCAGCCCTCCACCCACACCACCTTTAGGATTGTTCATGGACCCCCTCGAAATAGCGCGGTGGCAATTCGGTATCACCACCGTCTACCACTTCATGATGGTGCCGCTAACCCTGGGCCTGGGCGCGGTTGTCGCCGGCTTCTACATCGCCTACGTATGCACCCAGAAACACCAATACAAGCGAATGACCAAGTTCTGGGGCAAGCTCTACCTGATTAACTTCATTATGGGCGTGGCCACCGGCTTGGTCCAAGAATTCCAATTCGGCATGGCCTGGAGCGAATACTCACGCTTCGTAGGCGACGTATTCGGTGCGCCTCTGGCCATGGAAGGTCTGCTGGCCTTCTTCGTCGAATCCACCTTCTTGGGCCTCTTCATTTTTGGCTGGGACAAACTCAAGCCCAAAGTACACGCCACCTGCCTCTTCCTGGCAGTAGCCGCCTCCTGGCTCTCGGCCTATTTCATCATTGTGGCTAACTCCTGGATGCAGCACCCCGTGGGCGTTGAACTGGTTGACGGCCGCCCCGTCATGACCGACGTATGGGCAGTGCTCACCAACAACACTGCCCTGGTTGCCTACCCCCACGCTATCTTCGGCTCTCTCCAGGTAGCTGGTGGTTTTCTGGTCGGTATTGCCTGGTACAAGCTCTGGAAGCGCCGCCAGGACGGCATCGACACCATGGGCGAAAACGGTAGGGTTCTTGTGGGCGAGAGCATCGAGGGCGCACGCGACAAAGCTGACTTTTCCGTCTGGTTCAAGTCACTACGCATCGGTGCAATCGTTGGTTTCGCGGCCTTTATCGGTACAGCTTTTACCGGCCACCACCAGGCCCAGCTCATGATTGAGCAACAGCCCATGAAGATGGCCGCCGCAGAAGCTGCCTGCCACGACGGGACAGGCTTCTCCCTGCTCTCCCTCTCCTCGCCCGGCGCCCAGGATTGCGATAAGGTACAAGCCGTTATCGAAATTCCCGGCCTGCTCTCCTTCCTGGCCTACAACAACTTCACTACCGATGTCGCCGGTATCAATACCCTGCTCCCTCAGTACCAGCAAACCTACGGCACTCACCTGCCCGATAACCCAGAACTTTACGGTGACCGTGCAGGCAACGAAATCAACTACCTACCCCTCATGGAAGTTACCTACTACGGCTTCCGCGGCATGATTACCTTCGGTGGTATCAGCGCCCTTTCCTTCCTCTACGTCCTGTGGGTCACCCGCAAGAAAGGGGAAGGTACCGTGCCCGGAGCCCGCTGGATATCAAACCTGGCTATTGCCGGTATCCTCGCCCCTTTTGGTGCTAATGCTACTGGCTGGATCTTCACCGAAATGGGCCGTCAGCCTTTCGTCGTTGCCCCCAACCCCGAAGGTAACCCCGCCATCATGATGTTCACCGCCGCCGCCGTCTCACCGGGAGTATCCGGCTTTGAAGTGCTCTTCTCCCTGATCTCACTGGGCCTGGTCTATGGTGTGCTGATGGTGGTTGAAATCTACCTGCTAGCTAAGTACGTCAAGGCTGGCCTTGTAGCAGCCATGCCAGAGCTGGTAGAAGATCCTCACGAAACTGACCTCAGCCAGGACCGAGACGTCCTCGCTTTTGCCTATTAGGAAAGGGGCTTGCACACCATGTTTGAGCTTTTTGCTAACCAGCCTCTTCTACCCACCATCTGGTTCGCCGTCATTGGTTTCTTCTGGGTGGGCTACATCATTCTGGACGGTTTTGACCTGGGTGTAGGTATGCTCATGAGCCCTTTCTTTGCCAAAGACGAAAAAGAGCGCCGCCTGCTCCTGAACACTATCGGACCGGTCTGGGACGGCAATGAGGTATGGATCGTGACCGCAGGTGCCGCCACCTTCGCGGCCTTCCCCTTCTGGTATGCTGCTCTCTTCTCGGCTCTCTATATTCCCCTGACCCTTGCTCTTTTAGCACTCATCTTCCGCGCTGTGGCTATTGAGTACCGGGGCAAGAAGAAGAGCGAGCGCTGGATTGCCGGTTGGAATACCGCCATTACTCTGGGATCTTTCGTGATTGCCTTCTTAGTGGGGGCACTGCTGGCCACAACCTCAATGGGCTTACCCCTTGACGCTAACGGCGACCGTGTAGGCGGCGCCTTTGCCTGGGTCACCCCAGCCGTATTTCTGGGCGGATTCTCTATGGTCGGGCTGTCACTACTGATGGGCCTGGCATTTGTAGCCCTCAAAACCGATGGGGATGTTCGCTACCGTGCTGGCTCAGCGCTGGTCAAGCTGACGCCCGTCCTAGCTCTCCCGGCTATCCTCTGGGTCCTGTACATGCAGGTAACCACAGGCAATATGGTGTCCTACCTGCTCACAGGCTTAGCCCTTATTGCGCTAGGGGCTGGCTGGCTGGGCGCTATTGGTTCTTATGAGGGGCGGGCATTTGCCGGGTACGCCAGCTTTATCGGTTTCGCTATTCTGGCGGTTTTCCTAGCTCTTTACCCCAAGGTCCTACCCTCAACCCTGGATTCAGCTTTTGACCTGACCATTACCAAGGCATCGAGCTCCGAGTACACTCTGAGAATCATGTCTGTGGTAGCGGCCTGTGGTATTCCTATCCTGCTGGTCTACCAGGGATGGACCTACTGGGTATTCCGCAAGCGTCTGCTGGTTGAGAGCATTCCTGCTGCGCACGATGTTACTGAACTCGCCCAGCAGCCTACCCGCACTAGTGCCCACACAAGGGGCCTCTAAAAAGAACTCGAACATCCACTCATATCTACACCCTTGCTACCACCTGTTGGGTGTTGACCAAGAGGGGGGCTGGGAGACTACCCCCAGCACCCCCCTTGTGGGCGGAATCAGTCTTGATGTGTGCCTATACCCACTAGCTGTAGTCTAAAAAGCTTGCCGTGTAGCGGCATAAGAACGCACTAGAATGATGAACAAATGTTCGCGGCACCAAGGACACCACAGCCTATGAAGACTCCCGTTTCAAGCAAACGGCCCCCACTGGGGCCCCACGCCAGGCGAAATCTCACTGTCTTCGCGGTCTTAACTGCGGTGAAGACTCTCGCACTGGTTATTTTTGCGGCGGTTTTGGGTACAGCACTGACCTTGCTGGCTCGCATGACCTACTCGGTATTTCACGAGGGTGCAACCTACTCAAGTGCGCACCAGGAACAGCTTGCCATTTTTGCAGGTAATGGACAGGCCCAACTCACGGGTATTCTCTGGGCCAGCCCTTTCATGGAACCCGGCTTGCTCTCCCTTTCACTCACAGGTCTGCTGGCTCTCTTGATTCGAGCTGGTGCCGACTGGTCACTGACCTTTTATGCTCAGAAAGCTGCTACCGGCGCTAAAACGGTCATCCGCCGTAAGATGATTCGACGTGTCCTGGCAACCGGCGGTATGGACACCCCCGATGGTACCGGCGCAACAGCAGTGCTCCTGTCACGCGGACTAAACTCCTTGGACGACTACTACACCAAGACTCTGAC
This sequence comes from Rothia sp. P5766, assembly GCF_048513555.1. Taxonomy (NCBI): domain Bacteria; kingdom Bacillati; phylum Actinomycetota; class Actinomycetes; order Micrococcales; family Micrococcaceae; genus Rothia; species Rothia sp. P5766. The sequence continues at coordinate 149,126 of NZ_JBLXXS010000002.1, forward strand.
AGCTTTTGTTTCTAGCGCGGTCATACCGGCTCTGCTGCTGATCTTCATTGCTATCTACGACTGGGTTTCAGCCCTGGTCATTGTGTGCACTTTGCCCCTTATTCCGCTTTTCATGGTGCTTATTGGTCGCACTACTCAGGAGGACACCGCCCGCGCTCAGCGCGATTTGCTGCGCCTCTCCGACCACATTGTTGAGCTGGTCAAGGGCTTGCCCGTGCTCGTTGGCCTGGGCCGATCACGGGCACAGTCAAAGGCGCTGGGTGAACTGGGGGAGCGCTACCGGCGAGCAACCATGTACACCCTACGCAGTGCCTTCCTTTCCTCCCTTGCGCTGGAACTTATTACGACTATTTCCGTAGCTCTTGTTGCTGTACTCATTGGTCTGCGCCTGATTGAGGGCAACCTGGGCCTGGACGTCGCTCTCTTCGCTCTACTCTTAGCCCCCGAGTGCTACCAGCCCCTGCGTGATGTCGGCACCGCCTACCACCAATCGGAAGAAGGAATTGCTTCCCTCCGCCGAGCACAGGCCATTATCGACCAGCCGATAGCACCCGCCACGGTTGCCCCTGCTGGCGATGTGATTTCGGTTCGTCAGCTATCGGTTTCCTACCCGGGGCGCGCCAAAACCTTGACGAGTGTTAACTTCAGCCTGGTCCACGGAACAACGACTGCGATTACCGGCCCCTCAGGGTGTGGTAAAACCACGCTACTGTCCGTCTTGGGCGGTGCCCTGCGCAATGGGCTGGTCCCAACAGGCGCAACCGGCCCCGTTGAGGTGCAGGGCTTGGTTTCTGGCCTGGGTAACACCGTATGGATTAGCCAATCACCTACTTTCATTGCTTCTACAGCCTTGGCAGAAGTAGCCCTCTACGCAACTGTGACCCGTGGCGAGGGTGCCCTCGATGGCATCAACTACGCAGCTGGGCTACTTGATGAGTCGATCAAATTTACCGATGAGGACCGTGAATACTTTGGGCAGTACCTCGAGGCTGTCGGGCTGGGTAACCTGGCCGAACTTCCGCCTGAGTCCCTCTCTTCGGGCCAGATGCGCCGCCTGGCAATTGCGCGTGCGCTTGCGCGGGTAGCTATGCTCCAGACACAAGAGCAAGGTGTCACAGTCCTGATCGATGAGCCAACAGCTCACCTTGATCCAGTATCAGCGGCCAAAGTGAACGTCGCCCTTGCAGCGCTTCAGGAAACCGGGGCAACCCTGATTATTGTCACTCACGACACGGAACTTGCTGCCGCAACGAATCATGTCCTCGAAGCCACCCCCAAGCCGCACGGGGTGGATTGGGAACTCCGAGCGCAGAATGCTCATAGCCTCGGCAAATTTGCTCTGGCATCACTTGCGACCGCTCTTGAGAACGGCCAGCTGGCTGACTCAGAGCCCTCTACTGTGCCGGTTGCGTCTGCCTCACCTCAGCTAAAGCGCCGCAAGCCCGGTATCTTCAAAACCCTGCGAACATTGGGCTCAATTACCGGCCTGAGCCTACCAAGGGCGGTAGTACCTGTACTTCTTTCGGTTCTTACCCTTGTTTTTGCGGTAAGCCTGACCGCCCTGTCGGGCTGGCTGATTGTTCGTGCCGCTGAACAGCCAGCTATGATGTATCTTCTTCTTGCCGTGACGGGTGTCCGTTTCTTTGGTTTGGGCCGAGCTTCGAGCCGTTACGCTGAGCGCCTGCGCACCCATAACCTGGTCCTCGATGCAGCCAATAGGCTCCGGGTCAGTGCCTGGGATGCCGCCGGGCGAACCGTCCTTTCAGTGCGTTCCCTGCTCCGCGGTGACAAGATTCTGGACCGTTTGGTGGGAGATATCGATGAGCTGCGTGATGCCATGCCTCGCGTTATCCTGCCCGTGGCATCACACCTTATCGTGATGGTACTTGTCGTGGGAGTAACCGCTTGGGCTACCCCGCAGGCAGTCGTTCCCGTTGTCCTCGCTACACTTAGTGCAACCTTGGTCATCCCTGCTTTCGTTCTCAGGGCCGATGCCCGCGCAGACTTTGTCGCGCGCCGGGAAACCTCGGCTATGCTCCGCTTGGGTGTTTCAGCACTTGATGCTGCCAGCGACCTGCACAATAACGGGCTAGACCAGACCGTTGCCCTGGCAATCTCTCGCCAAGATGGTGCCGGCACAGCTTCCAAGCTGAGAAGTTCACGAGCTGTTGGCTTGGGCCAGGGCCTGATGGTTGTCACCTGGTGGGGCGCTGCCCTCGCTGTGCTGGCTTCGGTATGGTCTGCTGTGGAAAGCGGTGAGGTCACCGCTCCTCTTGCCGCCCTTGTCGTTTTGATGATGACCGGGCTGTTCGAGACTACCTCTGGTCACCTTGAAGCGGTACGTTCATGGCCTGCCTTCGCGGCTCTTGTGGAACGTACTCGAGCTAACTTTGAAGTAGTTCACCACAAGGACGATGTTGAAGCCGCTAGGTCCGGTGAAATCCGTGACATCCTGGGTGATCCAGGGGTGGGTGCAAAGAACAGGTCTGCACACAGCTCCATTACTTTGGAACTTGACTCGCTTTCTGCCCGTTGGCCCGATATGAACCAGCCGGTATTCAAGCAGCTGAGTGCTTCTGTATCGTCGGGGCAGTGGCTGGGTATTACGGGGCCGTCTGGCTCAGGTAAAACTACCGCCCTTGCTACACTCCTGGGCTTCCTGCCGGCGGAACAGGGGCAGATTCGTGTCAACGGCAAGATCTTTGATGCGCAGTCACTGCGTGGCTATGCGGCCTGGTGCCCGCAGTCAGCTTATATCTTTGAATCGACCATTGCTAATAACCTGGCGATTGCGCGGGCAACCGATGAACGCCCCACCGAAGAAGAAATGTACGAGGTGCTGGACCGTGTTGGGTTAGGCGACTTTGTGCGTTTGCTACCTGCTGGTTTGAACACCCCGGTGGGTGCCGGTGGCTCCTACATGTCGGGTGGACAGCGTCAGCGTATCGCTATTGCCCGTACCCTGCTGGTGGACTCTCCTCTGCTCTTGATGGATGAGCCCACCGCTCACCTGGATGCCCCCGCTGCCGTGGCCCTGATCAATGAGGTAGCCAGGGGGACAAAACGCAACCCCGGACAAGCTCTCGAAGGCAAAACCAAGCTCCCCGCTGTGGTGCTGGTCTCGCACAGGGCAGAGGACATAGAGGCCTGCGACACCCTGGTGAGCTTGCGCTAGAGTCACTGAAGTTTAAGGAGCACAATCATTGGGCCTGCCAGCTGGAGTGGGTCTAGGAGGCTACTGCCCGCTTCTCTCCCACGGATTCTAGCAACTGCTCCTGAGCCACTCAATACCTTTGGGCCTATCTGGTATGAGATAGGCCCGGCCAGATGCTAAGTTTTGCTTCTTCTAGAAGAGCGGGTCGATAAGGGGGGTAGCCGTGGGCCTACCGGGGTCCTCAGCTACCTCCACTGGCTCTTGCTCAACCGATTGGCTGACGGCAGGCTGTGCCGGAAGCTTCTGTTCCGTGACAGCCTGGTAGTTAGGGCCAATCGCATCAATCCCCTGGGTCAGTAGGACACCGGAGCCATCTCGGGGCCCGAACTCTGTGGGCAGGGTGCGCGCAACACCGGCGGTAGAGACCGCCTTGGCAGGGCCAAGACCTACCCAGGCGAGGGCAAGAGCATCTTCACCCTTGAGGAATCGGTGGGCCCGTACACCCGCTGTAGCACGGCCCTTCTGCGGGAACTCGGTGAGCTCCGTAACCTTGGCCGTAGCGCCCTCATCCCTGCCATTGGTAATAGTGACAACGTGCGCGGTATCCGTGGGGGCGGTAACACCTAAGGCAATGAGCTTATCGTCATCTGCAACCTTCATACCGGCCATACCGCCACCGGTACGGCCCTGGGGGCGGACCTTGCCCGCATCAAAGGTCAGAAGCTTGGCCTGTTCGGTAACAAAAGTCAGCACAGCATCGTTGGAGTCGCATACAGCGGCTGCCACAACCGTATCCTTGGGCTTGAGCTTGATAATCTCAAACTCCGTGGCGTTAAGCGGGTAATCGGGGTTGACCCGTTTGATGACACCGCGTTCGGTGGCAAGAGCTACAACAGCGTTGAGGGGAACCATGCCGATGAGCTTTTCACCCCGTGCCAGAGAAATAGCCTCGGTGGCCTTAACACCGCTGGCAAGCTGGGGAGCGCCAGAACTTTCTTCCAGAACCGGGATATCAATGACCGGTACACGCACCAGGCGACCGCGAGAGGTCACCGCACCGATTTCACCCCGGGCGCTGGTGGGGACCACCGATAGGAAAGCATCGTGTTTGAGGCGCTTGCCGGGGTCAACAAGCGCTTGGCGCTGGCCTTTGACACCTCGAGTACGGCCCAGCTGGCCGGAGGTAGAGAGAATAACCCAGCAGGGGTCATCGGCAATTTCCAGGGACAGCGCGGCCTCTTTCTTGGCCTTAGAAGCGCTGGCGGCAAGAGCCGCAACAGCATCGGCCAGCTCGTCCTTGCTCACAATCTTGGTGCGGCGGTCGGTACCGTACTCATCGGCTACAGCTTGGAGTTCGTCGGAGACCAGAGCGCGGAGCTTGGTATCGGAGGCCAAGATTTCCTGGAGCTGGGCAATCTCAGCCAGTAGCTCTTCACGCTCTTTTTCAAGCTCAAGACGGGAGTACTTGGTGAGCTGGCGCAGGCGCAGCTCCAGGATGTGGTTGGCCTGAATCTCTGTCAGGTCGAAAATATCCATCAACCGGGTACGAGCCTGAGCGGTTTCGTCCGAAGTGCGAATAATCTGAATGACTTCGTCGATATCCAAAATGGCAACCAGCAGACCCTCCACCAGGTGCAGGCGGTCCTGGCGTTTGCCCAGGCGGTGGCCGGTGCGGCGGCGGACCACATCGATGCGGTGATTTACATAGACGTGAAGTAGGTCCATGAGCCCCAGAGTCTGCGGCTGGCCGTCAACCAGGGCAACATTGTTGATGCCAAAAGAGTCTTCAAGCGGGGTGTGCTTGTAGAGTGCGGCTAGAACAGCCTGGGGGTTAAAGCCGTTCTTGATTTCAACGACCATGCGCAGGCCGTTTTTGCGGTCAGTCAGGTCAACAACGTCAGAGATGCCCTGAATCTTTTTAGAGTTAACCCCGTCCTTGATTTTTTCGATGACCTTTTCGGGGCCAACCAGGTAGGGGAGCTCGGTAATGACGATGCCCTGTTTGCGGGCGGTGACCCGTTCAATGGATACCTTGGCGCGGGTCTTGAAGATACCCCGCCCTTTTTCATAGGCATCCTTGATACCGCTGGTTCCCACGATCGTGCCACCGCTGGGCAGATCGGGCCCGGGAACAAACTTCATGATGTCTTTGAGGATGGCATCGGGGTGTTCGAGCAGGTGCCGAGCTGCGGCAATGACTTCGCGGAGGTTGTGCGGGGCCATGTTGGTGGCCATACCCACGGCAATACCGGAGGACCCATTAACTAGCAGGTTGGGGTAGGCCGCCGGTAGGACGGAGGGCTGCATGAACTGGTTGTCGTAGTTGGGTACAAAATCTACGACGTCTTCATCGAGGTTGGCGGTCATAGCCAGTGCGGCGGGGGCCATGCGTACTTCGGTGTAGCGGGAGGCCGCCGGGCCATCGTCCAGGGAGCCGAAGTTGCCGTGGCCATCGACTACGGGTAGGCGCATAGCGAAGGGTTGGGCCAGGCGCACCATGGCATCGTAGATTGCGCTGTCGCCGTGGGGGTGGAGTTTACCCATGACTTCGCCAATGACGCGGGCTGACTTGACGTGGCCCTTGTCGGGGCGCAGACCCATCTGTTGCATCATGTAGAGGATCCGGCGCTGGACGGGCTTGAGGCCGTCGCGGGCATCCGGAAGCGCGCGGGAGTAGATGACTGAGTAGGAGTACTCCAGGAAGCTGGTTTCCATTTCGCTGGTGACATCGATGTCGACAATGTTTTCGGTGATGTCGGTGGGGTAGTCATCATGCACTGTTGCGGTGCGGCGTGCCATTCAAACCTCTTGGTATCAGTGACTGGGCAGGGTGCCCTCTATCTTACCGCCTAGGTTGTGGTCAGGGGCTTTTATAGGGCTGTTTCTTCTTCCCACTGCTGTGGCCGGTGGCTCCGTATGGGCTTGAATGTAAAGTACAGTGCGGATAGGAAAAGGACCATCAGGGCCAGAGGCATAAAGATTCTGGTGGGGGCGTAGTCACCTCCGCCAATACCGAAGGTGTCGGCTATGCCCATTGCCATGTACCAGCCCCAGCCAAACAACAGGTTGGTCAGGCTCAGCGTGGCAGCGGCAGAGCACAGACCAACAGCACGAGCTGGCGAATACGCAATATTCTTACGCAGACGCATGTGCAGGGGGACCAAAACGGCCAGGGGTATGGCCGATACAAGGCCCTGGAACACCACAACCCGCTGGGAGAACTCACCTGCTTCTTTCAGCTGGCGGTATATCTCATCCAGTTCTAGGCCGGGCCGAGCCACCAGCGGGTTCCACATAAAGACGTGGGCTGTATAGAAAACAGCTAGGGCCAGGGTAAGAGTAATAAAGAGCAAGGGAAGTTTTGCGCCGGGTACCGGGTTAACCTTGTGCCGACGCTCTAGAACCTCTACAGGGTCCTGTGGTCTGATTGCCTCTGTCACAGCAAATGTGATGAACGATATGGCTTCAGCCAAGATGCAGAGCGCTAAAAAAATCAGCAGAGCATCCGCAGCTTCTGTGGGTATAGGTAAGCCGCCGAAGGCAGCTCCGCCAGTCAGAGCTAGCGCGCTTCCGCAGATAATCGTTGCCCAGCGGGCAATTGTATTAATGCGGGTTGAAGGGGTGTGGAGATCTGGCATAGGTCTGATTTTACTGGGGGGAGAGACCCCCACGGGTAGTTTCTTTCTCACCCAGATGCAAGGTTTAGGGGTGACCTGTCTGCTGGGCAGTCAGCATGGGGTGTAAATGGCCCATATAATCTGCAACTGGCTTGCCCCTCACGAAACATTTACTAACGCTTTGTCTTCAAAATATGTGAACAACGTGATACGGGGTACACTAAGATGCAGTGGCTTTACGCCTTCCGGCTCACACTGAGCATCACACACCCACTGCACGGACGCGGTGGTACCGGAAGCGGGGAGCCGATCATAAGACAGTGTCGAGAGGAGTCCCACATATGAGCACTGTGGACAGCTTCGGTTCAAAGGGCGTTTTGAACGTCAACGGAACCGACTATGAAATTTTCCGTCTAAAGGCAGTAGAAGGCTCGCAAAAACTGCCCTACTCTCTTAAGGTTCTCCTAGAAAACCTTTTGCGCACCGAAGACGGCGCCAACATCACCGAGGGCCACATCAAGGCTCTTGCAAACTGGGATCCCAGCGCCGAACCGGACACCGAAATCCAGTTCACCCCTGCCCGCGTTATCATGCAGGACTTCACCGGCGTACCCTGTGTCGTTGACCTAGCTACCATGCGTGAGGCTGTCAAGGAACTGGGCGGAGATCCCTCCAAAATCAACCCCCTGGCACCTGCTGAACTGGTCATCGACCACTCCGTTCAGATCGATAACTTCGGTACCGCTGATGCCATTACCCGCAACATGGATATCGAGTACCAGCGCAACGGCGAACGCTACAAGTTCCTGCGCTGGGGCCAGACCGCTTTTGATGACTTTAAGGTCGTTCCCCCGGGCATGGGTATCGTGCACCAGGTCAACATCGAGTACCTGGCACGCACCATTATGGCCCGCGAAGTAGGTGGCGTCCTGCGTGCCTACCCCGACACCGTTGTCGGTACTGACTCCCACACCACCATGGTCAACGGCCTGGGCGTTCTGGGTTGGGGCGTTGGCGGTATTGAAGCTGAGGCAGCCATGCTGGGCCAGCCCGTATCCATGCTGATTCCGCGCGTCGTTGGCTTCAAGCTCACCGGCTCTATTCCCGCCGGTGCTACCGCAACCGACGTTGTTCTGACCATCACCGAGATGCTGCGTCAGCACGGTGTTGTCGGTAAGTTCGTTGAGTTCTACGGTGACGGTGTTGGCCAGGTACCTCTGGCTAACCGCGCCACCATCGGTAACATGAGCCCCGAGTTTGGTTCAACTGCGGCCATGTTCCCCATCGACGAGCAGACTCTGGAATACCTGCGCCTGACCGGCCGCAGCCAAGAGCAGGTTGCACTGGTTGAGGCCTACACCAAGGAACAGGGTCTCTGGCACGATCCCTCAGCAGAGGTCGAGTACTCCGAGTACCTGGAACTGGACCTGTCCACCGTGGTGCCCTCCATCGCCGGGCCCAAGCGCCCCCAGGACCGTATCCAGCTCACCGATGCCAAGGAACAGTTCGCAAACGATATTAAGAACTACGCGGCTTCTGGCGAAGACGCTAAGTCTGTTGCCGTTTCAATGGCCGATGGCCGCGAGTTCGAGCTCAAGAACGGTGCAGTGTCGATTGCGTCGATTACCTCCTGCACCAACACCTCGAACCCTTCGGTCATGATGGCCGCCGGTGTACTGGCTCGTAACGCAGCAGCCAAGGGCCTGACAGCTAAGCCCTGGGTCAAGACCTCTATCGCACCGGGCTCCAAGGTTGTCACTGACTACTACGAGAAGGCTGGCCTCCTGCCTGACCTGGAGAAGCTGGGCTTCTTCGTTGTAGGCTACGGTTGCGCTACCTGTATCGGTAACTCCGGTCCGCTGGAACCAGAAATCTCCGAGGCCATTCAGGAAAATGACCTGTCCGTCACCGCGGTACTCTCCGGTAACCGCAACTTTGAGGGTCGTATCTCACCTGACGTCAAGATGAACTACCTGGCTTCACCGCCACTGGTTATCGCCTACGCCCTGGCCGGTAGCATGGACTTCGACTTTGAGAACGATGCCCTGGGTACCGACGCAGATGGCAACCCCGTCTACCTCAAGGACATCTGGCCTGACCCCGCCGAAGTACAGCAGATTATCGACGCCTCTGTCGATACCGACATGTACACCAAGGAATACGGCACCATCTTTGACGGTGACGAGCGCTGGCAGGCCCTGGACACTCCCACCGGCTCCACTTTCGAGTGGGACCAAAAGTCAACCTACGTGCGCAAGCCCCCATACTTTGAGGGCATGACCATGGAGATCACCCCCGTAGAGGACATCAAGGGCGCTCGCGTTCTTTTGAAGCTGGGCGACTCTGTGACCACCGACCATATCTCACCTGCAGGTTCCTTCAAGGCAGATACCCCTGCTGGCCGTTACCTGATTGAGAACGGGGTAGAGCGTAAGGACTTCAACTCCTACGGCTCACGCCGTGGTAACCATGAGGTCATGATTCGCGGTACCTTTGCCAACATCCGCATCAAGAATCAGCTGCTGGACGGTGTTGAGGGCGGTTTCACCCGCGACTTCACCGCTGGCGGTGAGCAGACTACCGTTTACGATGCTGCACAGAACTACCAGGCTGCGGGTATCCCGCTGGTTGTACTGGGCGGTAAGGAATACGGCACCGGTTCATCACGCGACTGGGCAGCTAAGGGCACCACCTTGCTGGGCGTCAAGGCTGTTATTGCTGAGTCCTTCGAGCGTATCCACCGTTCTAACCTGATCGGTATGGGTGTTGTTCCCCTGCAGTTCCCTGCGGGTGAATCCCACGCCTCACTGGGCCTGACCGGTACCGAAACTTTCGATATCACCGGCCTGACCGAGCTGAACGAGGGGACTACCCCCAAGACCCTTAAGGTCACCGCTACTGCCGAAGATGGCACCGTCACCGAGTTCGACGCTGTAGTACGCATTGATACCCCAGGTGAAGCCGACTACTACCGCAACGGCGGTATTCTGCAGTATGTTCTGCGTAACCTGGTGCGCGGATCCTAACCACCGCGCAACCTAGGCTGGCTCTAGCCAGTTAGTCTGGAGGGCCTGCTCTACCTATCGTGGGGCAGGCCCTCCTCTATATCCAAACTGCGGGTAGCTACTGTAGCCTATCGGTATGACCCAGAATAATTCACAGTACAAAGTGAGCGCAGGTCCCGCATCACGAGAAGGGCCGGCTGTCGTTCTGTGGCTGGGGCTTGTCTTGATAGTAGCGGGGCTTGTGGATGCCTTCCTGCTGGTACCGCTCACCGGTGGGGTAGCTAGCGGATTGTCGGCCTATCTGATATTCGTAGCCCTGGGCTGGGTCTTCTTTGCGCTGTGTCTTGTGGCCTTTGCCTGGTATCTTGTCAGCGGTACTCCTCTTCTCAACAGGCCTCAAGCCGGTGGAGCACTGGGCGCAGGGCGCTATCTGGCTAAAGTGGGGATTGCTTCTTGGATGTCGGCCTGGATAAGCCTGACCTATATTTTGCCCGGGATGCTAGCCAGGGAACCCTCGCGTGATGCTACGGGTGACCACGATGCCCTGCAACATTTTGCCTTAGGGGATTTTCTGGTTTCGCTTGGTATGCCCGCACTGCTTCTAGGTCTTATTGCCTTCTTGAGCGCCGCTGTGTGCTTTGCTTTGGCAAGGATAAAAGCCTCCTAGTCGCTATATGCCCCGCCTACTGGTTCTCTTTAAAAATTAAAGAGGCTGTTTTCCTCCCGCCTGGGGAGGAAAACAGCCTCTACGGTTGTAGCCGGCCTGGAGCCTACTTCTTCTGAACCGGGATTGCACCGGTTTTCACATCGTAGTAGTTCTCCCAGAAGTCGGCGTTTCTAATGTCAAGAGCCCGCGGATCAAACAGGGGATCCTGGCCCTGCTTGCGTTGCTGTTCGTAGTCACGCAGGGCCTGCAGCGCAGGCTTCTGAATGACCAGAATACCGACGACGTTCAGCCAAGCCATGAGCCCTACACCGATATCGCCTAGGGCCCAGGCCTCACCAGCACTATTGACGCAACCTACTACTGTGGCAACCAGAATGAGGAGCTGTAACAAGCGTAGGAGACCATTAGAAACTGTTTCATTTTTGAGGTTCCTGGTCAGGTAACGCAGGTTGGTTTCAGCCATGTAGTAGTAAGCAATGATGGTGGTGAAGGCAAAGAACCCCAGCGATACAGCGATAAAGATGGTGCCGGCTCCAGGTAAGAGAGTATCAAAGGCGGATTGCGCAAAGGCTGGCCCCACAGTTGCCTCTGGATCTAGCGTCCCCGATCCTTCTGCAAGCACGGGGGTATCTGCTGATCCCCCCTGGTAGACCCGGTACATGCCGGTTGAAAGAATCAGGAAAGCAGTAGCAGAGCAGACGAAGAGGGTGTCAATGTAGACGGCCATAGCCTGAACAAAGCCCTGGGATGCGGGGTGCTTGACCTCGGCGGCAGCTGCAGCGTGGGGGCCGGTGCCCTGGCCTGCTTCGTTGGAGTAGATGCCTCGTTTGACGCCCCATTCAACAGCAGTACCCACAATGGCACCGAAGGTTGCATGCAGGCCGAATGCTGAGCTAAAGATGAGGTTAACGACGTCCCCCAGCATGCCAATATTAATGAAGCAAACAATGACTGCGAGAATGATATAAATAACGGCCATGATAGGAACGACCACTGAGGCAAAGGCCGCGATACGCTTGACGCCACCCACCACGATAAAGGCAAGAAGAATGGTGATACCGGTTGCAGTCATCCAGGGGTGAATCTGAGGGAAAGCGCCCTGCATGGAGGTAGCGATACCGTTAGCCTGAACTCCGGGCAGGAAGAAGCCGCAGGCTAGCACGGTAGCGCAAGCAAAGAGAGAGGCGTAGACCTTGAAAAGCCCCGAGTACTTGGTGTGCCGGTAGGCCTTTTCGAAGTAGTAGGCGGGGCCGCCGCGGTATTCACCGGTGACCTTATCGCGTTCTTTGTAGATCTGCCCTAGGGTGGACTCGATAAAGGAGGTTGCAGAGCCCAGGAAGGCAACCGCCCACATCCAGAAGACGGCACCCGGGCCACCAAAGGCGATAGCAGTTGCCACGCCTGCGATGTTACCTGTACCCACACGCCCTGCCAGCGACAGGGCTAGTGCTTGGAAGGAGGAAACGCCATCTTGCGAAGACTCGCCCTTGAAGGTAGCTCGAAGCATAGAGGGAATCTGGCGAATCTGGAGGAGCCGGGTTCTGATGGTGAAGTAGACGCCTACGGCCAGGCACAGATATACCAGCACTGGAGACCAAATGATCTCGTTCAGCCAGGTGATGAATGCGGTCATGATGTGTACAAATCCGTTCGTGCGGGGTCAGCTGCTAGCTAACTGCGTAATGATTCACCCCAAATATAGCAAGTAATGTGTGCTGTCACACATTTGGGTCTTGAGTAATGATACTAATACGCCCCCTGGTCTCTTAGGGTGTAATGACGCGGCCTGTAACTTAGCTGAAATGAAAACGGCGCTTTTGCTCTCATAGTGCGAATCGCTAAACGACCACCAAGCGGGTAAAGTTACTTAACTGCAAGACACCAGAGACTGTAACTACTGGCTCGCTCCGTAGCTCCTTACCAGGAGACTCAGCCGGCCGGTCAGGTTGTGAGGGAGACATCGTGGGATTACTAGAAACTATCCGGGAGCCGGGGCACCTGAACTCCTTGAGCTCGCAGCAGCTGACGGAGCTGGCTCAGGAAATCCGCGATTATCTGGTTGCCAATGTCTCTCAGACCGGGGGGCATCTTGGCCCCAACCTCGGTGTTGTTGAGCTGACTCTTGGGATTCACCGGGTCTTCGATTCACCGCAGGACTCCATCATTTTTGATACCGGGCACCAGTCTTATGTCCACAAGCTGGTTACCGGTCGGCAAGATTTTTCGACCCTGCGCCAGAAAGGCGGTATCGCTGGCTACCCTGAGCGGGCTGAGTCTGAGCACGATATCGTTGAGTCCTCACACGCTTCGTCATCTCTGTCATGGGCTGACGGTGTTTCCCGCGCCTACCAACTCACCGGCCAAAAGGACCGTTACACTGTTGCCCTCATCGGCGATGGTGCCCTAACCGGTGGCATGGCCTGGGAAGCTATCAACAATATAGCGGCTGATAGGTCCCGCAAGGTCGTCATTGTTGTTAACGACAACGGTCGTTCCTACGCGCCGACCGTGGGTGGGTTCGCTAACCACCTGGCTGCCCTGAAACATGAACTTCAGAATAAGGTCGATAAGGTTCGCCTGGACTCGCGCTACGAGCGCACCCTCGATATTGCCCGCACCAAACTTCAGAAGAGCGGCCCCCTGGGACAGATGGTCTACCGTGGGTTGCACGGCATGAAAGCGGGCATTAAGGACGTCATGGTGCCCGGTGGCATTTTTGAAGACCTGGGGATGAAATACGTGGGACCGATTGACGGCCATGATCTGCAGGAAATCGAGCAAGCCCTAGAATCAGCTAAGAACTATGGTGGCCCCGTTATCGTTCACGCTATGACCGAGAAAGGCCACGGTTACGCCCCGGCAGTAAGCGATAAAGACGATATGTTCCACGCTGTGGGGGTGATTGACCCTGATACCGGTGAAGCCCTAGCTAAGTCCTCTGGTAAATCCTGGACCAGTATCTTTGCTCAGGAAATCAAAGATATTGCCGATGAGCGCGAGGACATTGTCGGAATCACCGGCGCTATGCTCATTCCTGTTGGGCTCAAACCTATGGCTATGGCCCACCCGGGCCGCGTGATTGACGTAGGAATCGCTGAACAGCACGCTCTTGCCATGAGCGCGGGTCTGGCCTACGGCGGCCAGCACCCTGTCATTGCCCTCTACGCCACCTTCCTCAACCGTGGTTTTGATCAGCTCCTCATGGACGTTGCCTTGCATAAGGCTGGTGTAACCCTCGTCTTGGACCGTTCCGGCGTGACCGGCCCCGATGGCCCCAGCCACCACGGCATGTGGGATTTGGCTCTTCTGCAGTTTATTCCGGGCCTGCATCTTGCAGCTCCCCGTGACGCAGTGACCCTGCGTGAGGAACTGCGAGAAGCCGTGGCTATCTCCGATGCTCCTACGGTTGTGCGCTACCCCAAGGGCTCAGTAGGCCCCGATATTCCCGCCCTTGAACGGACCGCAGACGGGGCCGATATTCTCAGGCGGCTAGGGGAGCCTCACGCTGAAAGCGGTCAGCGCGACGTGCTTTTGATTGGCGTGGGTGCTTTTGCCCGCCTAGCGCTTGATGTAGCCGAACTGCTGGGTAGCCAGGGGGTGAGCCTAACGGTGGTAGATCCCCGCTGGGTCATGCCTGTACCTGCCAGCCTTATTGAGCTGGCAGGGGAGCACCGCATCGTGGTTTCCCTTGAAGACGGCGTCCGGGCCGGTGGCGTAGGTTCCCGGATTCGCCAGGAAATGCGCGCAGCTGGTATCGACACAGCACTGAACGAGCTGGGTCTGCCCGCCGAGTTCATCAAGCACGCTGAGCGCGGTGAAATTCTTGAGGAAGTGGGGCTGACACCTCAAAAAATTAGCGCCGATATTCTCGCTCAGCTTTCGGGCGATATGGTGCCTTTCGCGCGAACAGAGGGCGAACGGCCTAAACACACCTCCTAACCCTCCAATTCCCAGCGCAGGGACACTCAAAGCGGCTCTTTCTTCAGCAGAAGAAAGAGCCACTTTAGTTTTTCTATTGTCTACCGGTAACCTTAGCCGACCCAGATACGTCCGTCTTTAACCTCGACCGGGAATTCCGCGATCGGAGTCTCAGCCGGACCACCAAGGACAGATCCATCCTCCAGCGAAAAAACTGAGGAGTGGCAGGGGCAGGAAATACTTTTATCTTTCAAGGCCTTGAGCTGGCACCCCTGGTGGGTGCAGACCGATGAGAAGGCATGGAAAGCGCCCTCGGTGGGCTGGCTAATCATGACGACGCTCCCCTTTGCTGTAGCCTGAATTACCCCGCCGACCGGTACGTCGCTGGTGGCGGCCATGTCGGTTGGTTCGGCAGGGCGACCGTCGCTTTCGGTGAGTGTTTGGCCATCCTTGGAGCCGCAGGCAGAGAGCAGAACCGCGCCTGCCCCCAGGCCACCAGCACCAATAATCGCTGTGCGGCGGGAAAACCCTGAAGGGTTACTCGCGGCTAGCTCCTGGGGAGCATCAACAATGGGTTTTTCTTCTTTATTCTGACAGCCGCATGTGGTGCACATGGGTACAATCCTTACTGTGAGTGTTGGGCTCTGACCCGGGTGAATACCGTGGCTAGATGCCCCGCTACACGTTCAATCTGCCACTGACGCGCCCCAAGTTCAAGCAGGGCTAACCTAAGTTCTTGCTCACCCGAACCCGCAGGCGGGTCCCAGCACAGCCTCCGCAGGATATCGGGGGTCAGCAGGTTTTCTTGAGGCATACCGAGTTGCTCACTGATCTCAATAACAAGGGGCTTAGCTTCTGCAATCAGTTCAGCGGAAAGCGGCCTCTTAACCTCCCAGGCCTTCAGCGGCGGCGGCCCAGATGCAGGCAGAGTGAAAGGAACCGGGCTGGGTTCCTTCTTCGCCTCGGTAATGGCCTTGACCCAGCGGGGAGCCTCTCGTTTGAGGGAACGAGTCTGAAAACCCGGTATCGCCAACACCGCTGGAACTGTCTGCGGCATGATACGCGCCGCAGCAATCAAGGACGAATCGGGAAGCAGCCGCTTGGGGGCCACATCTTTTTTCTGCGCAAGGTGATCACGCTCGTACCAAAGATTACGCAGAGCGGTGAGCTGGCGGCGGGTTTTCAAATCCCTGATGCCCTTGGTCTTGCGCCAAGGATCAGGTTTCTGCTCAAACCCGGTGCGCTCGCGAACTGCGTTGAATTCTTCCCGGGCCAGCTCGAGTTTGCCCTGTGCCCTGAGCTCAGACTCAACGGCATCGCGCAAATCGAGCAGAATATCAACGTCAAGAGCTGCATAGTTGAGCCACTGCGCGGGCAGGGGCCGATGGGACCAGTCCACCGCTGAGTGCTCCTTGGCGAGCTTATAACCCAGCAAATGCTCGACCATATAGCCCAAGCCAACCCGCTCAAAGCCAGCAAGACGACCGCCCAGTTCGGTATCGAAAAGCACATCGGGGCGCATCCCCAGCTCTGCCAGGCAGGGAAGGTCCTGGCTTGCGGCGTGGATAACCCACTCAGCGCCGGCTAAGGCCTCGTTGATGGGGGAGAGATGGGGGAAGCTCTCCGGGTCAATGAGGATGACCCCGGAGTTACCTCGTTTGAGCTGTACCAGGAAAGCTCGCTGACCGTACCTGATGCCCGATGCTCGTTCGGTGTCGACTGCTACCGGACCGCTCTGGGAGGCAAGGATGTCGGCAACTCTCTGCAGGCCACGGTCGGTGGTAATAACGCTGGGAGTGCCACCGTCGGGTTCATCGAGAAAGACAACCTCGGGAATCGTGATTCCCTCGGGTATCTCAAAACCCCCGGTGGAGGCGCTTAAAGGTGCTGCCACCTTGTCAGTTTGCGCCACAATAAAACTCCCTCCCGGTGGAAAACTACCCCACTATTATGTCAGCTAACCCTGTTACCCGGTTATGTCGCGAGTGTGAGATTGAACGGTAGAAGATTACCTCATGCTTAAATATTTCTTGCTGTCCTGTTTCTCAAGCTAGGGCTCAAGCGGTTTCTCATTCAGAGTGAGGCAGACAGAATTGATGCAGTAACGCAGGTCTGTGGGGGTATCGTAGCCCTCACCCTTAAAGACGTGGCCAAGGTGAGAATCACAGGCGGCACAGCGCACTTCAACACGAACCATTCCCAAAGACCGGTCCTCTATATAAAGCACTCGGTTTTCTGCCAAGGGCTCGAAGAAGGAAGGCCAACCGCAGTGGCTCTCAAACTTCTCGCTGGACCGGAAGAGCTCGGTGCCGCAAGCCCTGCAGGAGTAGATACCCTCGGTGGTGGTATCCCAGTATTGGCCGGTGAAGGCAGGCTCGGTACCGCCCTCTCTGAGCACAGCGTACTCAGTAGGGGTCAGAACCTCTTTCCAGTTTTTTGCGATTTTTCCTAGGCCCGGTAGATGCTCAGACATTTTGTATAGTCCTTACCCGTATCGATAACACAGTATGTATATTCAGCCAGATTACACCCAGTGGAATAAGGCATCAGCCTTGTCCCTGATATTCCTTACAAGGTTACTGGTTGGTAACATCACGGGTGTGCCGTTCCCGCTAGTAGCAATACCTCCCCTAGACTGGTCATTATGAATACAGAGCAGGACACATCTTCAACGGCGCGCACCCTCACTCTAGCTACCGTCGCAGGAGTTGCTGGTGCCGCAGGTGCCACCCTTGCTATGGCTGGTGCACTGGGGGCGGCAGGACTGGCAACACACTTTGCCCGCAAAATTGTTGTCCCGCCCAAAGCACCCCACGAAGATGTTCGTGTTTATTCGGTGGGCTACGGAACCGCTGAAAATATAGAAGACCAACAGCCCACCAGTATCTGCCTAGACGCGACGGAACGGACTCAGGCTCCAGGCCGCTACGGGTTTTATTTTGCCGGGGGAGCAGGGTTCGCCCTGCTGGGCGAGGTAATCTCCTACCTGCCGACCGAGCAGACCGTAGTACGGTCCATCGAAGGGGTCTATCGAGGCGATATCACCACCTGCAAACGCGGCAGACTCACCGGTGTTGTAGCCACCGACCCCCAGATGGCTGGCTACCGCTACCAAGACATCGAGCTTAACCTGCCTGTTGGTCCTGCCCCCGCCTGGGTAGTGCACCCTAATGCCTGGCTTGATAGCGCTACTGAATCTGATTCATCAGCAGTCCCCAGTAGCACTTGGATTGTGATGGTTCACGGCATGGGGTCAACACGTGCAGAAACCCTGCGCTCACTGACAGTGACTCAAAAGCTAGGGCTTACCAGCCTGCATGTTAGCTACCGTAACGACCGTGAAGCTCCGGCCAGTGAAGACGGCCGCTACGGCCTAGGCTTTACCGAATGGCGCGATATTGAAGTTGCTATCGACTACGCACTTTCTCATGGTGCTGAAGATGTAGTGCTCTTTGGCTGGTCTATGGGTGGCTCTATCTGTATGCAAACAGCTGACCTTGCCTCTAACCGCCGCGCTATCCGGGGCCTTGTGCTTGATGGGCCCGCCCTGGACTGGCTTGAACTCATCCGTTACCATACTCAGCTCAACAAGATTCCCCTCTCGATAGGAAAGCTGGGTGTGCACATGATTTCTCACCCTGCACTGACCGGGTTTACCGGCTTGCACGAGCCGATTCGGCTTGAACAGATATCCTGGCCTAACCGTGTACAGGACATTGTTCTACCCACCTTGATTCTGCATTCCCGCGATGACACCTACGTGCCCTATCAGCCATCAGAACAGTTAGCGCAGGCTTCACCGCTGGTGGATTTTGTTCCCTTTACAGGGGCACCCCACACCCGCGAGTGGAACGTGGACCCTGAGCTCTGGGAGAGCACCGTGGAAAAGTGGCTGGGGGATAAGCTGGGGCTGACCCTGCCAGTACATCAGGCTAAGTCGGCAGAATAAGCTCAGGCAGTGATGGGGGGCAGCGGCTGGCTGCCCCCTCCTATCTCTTGAGGTGTTAGGGTGCCGCAATATCGGCGTAGGAGCCGCCGGTTAGCCTGACCAGATCATCAGCAGCCAACTCAAGATCGAGGCCACGCCGCCCACCCGAGACCAGAACGGTGTCAAAAAGCTGGGCTGTTTCATGGATCAGGGTGGGGTGGGCTGTCTTTTGGCCCAGGGGAGAAATGCCGCCCACAACATACCCGGTACGCTTCTCAGCTACTTTAGGTTCGGCCATCTTGGCGCTCTTCCACCCTAACTGGGCGGCGGCGGCCTTAGTGTTGAGTTTGCCTGCTACCGGAACCAGGCAGACCGCAAAATCTTTGTCGTGATTAATCATGAGTGTCTTGAAAACCTGTTCGGGGGAGCGGCCTAGCTTCTGAGCGGCCTCCAGACCAAACTGGGTTTCACCCTGGACGTGCTCGTATTCGCGCATGGTGAAGGCAACCCCGCTTCCTTGCAAGAGAGCAACTGCGGCAGTAGATGCTCCGGCTTTCTTTTTACCCTTGGCCACGAGAAACCCTTTCTTTTTGCTTCCGATTAACCTTTACTAGCCTAAAAGGAACACGCCAGCGGAAGCTGCCGGACAGCGGAAAACGCTACGAACTGTGAAGAATTCAACCGCCTTAGTGTCATCACCCCCCAAAGTCTTAACCGCTACCGGCCCTTACCTCCCGCACCCATTACACTGGTGCTGTACATGTAACCCGCGCACCCTTGCGCTCAAGGAAAGTTAGGCACGTGGCCACCTACACCCACCTCACCGAACGTACCCCCCAGGTTTCTGCTGATGAACTTTTGGCGGGTTTTCGCCCCTCAGAACGCTTTGGTGAGGTGTCCTTTGATACCTACCGCCCGGACCCAGCGCAGCCCTCACAACAGGCGGCAGTCGATGCCTTACGAGCCTTCGGGGATAGTATCAATGGTGGCGTCGCTAGTGGCGGTGGATTTTTAAGCAAGCTCTTTGGCGGGGGCAAGAAAAAGGACGTCGGTAAGCCAGGTCTTTACCTAGACGGTGGTTTTGGTGTGGGTAAAACCCACCTGCTTGCCTCCCTCTGGCACGCAGTAGAGGGCCCCAAAGCTTTCGGTACCTTTGTCGAATACACCAACCTGGTCGGTGCACTCACCTTCCGCAAGACGGTTGAAGCCCTCTCAGGCTACAAGCTGGTCTGTATTGACGAATTTGAACTCGATGACCCCGGTGACACCGTGCTGATGTCCCGACTCATGCGTGAGCTAGCCGAAGCAGGGGTGAAGCTGGTCGCCACCTCCAATACTCTGCCCGGCTCACTCGGTGAGGGGCGCTTTGCCGCCGCAGACTTCAAGCGTGAAATTCAGGTACTCTCAGACCAATTTGATGTGATTCGTGTAGATGGCGAGGACTACCGCCACCGCGGGCTTGACCCGGCACCGGACCCCCTTGCACCTGAGCAGTTTGATGCCGCTGTTGAAGCAGGTTTTGGTGCACTTGGCACCGTTGCAATCGATAGCTTTGAGGACCTCATTGAGCACCTGTCCAAGGTTCACCCCTCTCGTTACCGCCAATTTATTGAAGGGCTTGATGCTATTGCCTGGCGCAATGTCACAACCATTACCCAGCAGGCCGTGGCCCTCCGCTTCGTGGTGCTGGCTGACCGTCTTTACGATAAAGACCTGCCCATTATCGCCTCCGGACTTCCCTTTGACAGGGTCTTCACCGAAGAAATGATGACAGGCGGCTACCAGAAAAAGTACTTCCGAGCCGTTTCTCGTCTAACCGCTCTTGCCCGCGAAGGCCACACAGCAGGGCAGAAGTTAGCTTCCTAGAAGAGCACACTTTAAACACCAGCCCCGGTTCCTTCTGGCGGCGAAGGAGCCGGGGCTTTTGCTCTTGAGCGCCTAGGGCAGGGGCCGCTTTAGCCGGGGAAACCAACCTCAGCCCACCGCTGGCGAGTCAGCTCCGCCTGACGCGCAGTCTGCATGAGGGCAACTCCATCAAAGCCTGGGCGACCGGGCGTGCCCTCAGGAAGAGTGCGGAAACCCTCAAAGCCAACCTTGCGGGCAACCTTCTCCGAGGAGCTGTTCCCCTGCAGGGCAGTCCACACTAGCCTATCCAAGCCCAAGCCCAGAGGATCCAGTGCAAAACCGGTGACCGCTCCCAAAGCCTCAGCCATAAAACCTTGACCTCTGCTATCGGGAGCAAGCCAAAAGCCAACCTCGGCTGAAGACCTCGACACATCGAATAAGCTGACCACCCCGGCGAAAACACCACTGGCATCAATAGCCCAAATGAACTCAGCCTCTGCAAGGGCAGCATCATGTGAGTAACTGATAAAATCCAGGGCATCCTGCTCCGTGTATCCCAGCGGAATTGACACACACCAGCGGACAATCTCCGGGTCCCTGCAGGCTGCAACCAGGGCAGACAGATCCCCTAAACGTAAAGCCCTCAAGGTCAAACGCTCTGTCAGAAGACTGGGTAGCACAGTTCAAACCTCCCTTGGCACCACCACAACAATGCAACATATCCTAACCCGCCAATAACTGTGGCACAGTCCATAGAATAAAAATAATAAAGCGCCCCCATGAAAACCGGCCCAAAACCCCTATAAATCAAGGAAAAACCGGCCAAACAACACCACAAAATAACAATTTTGCGTAAACCAAAACACCGTGTATAGTATTTACTCGTTGGTTCGGTTCCCCAAGGAATCAGCAAACATGCGGTTGTAGCTCAGTTGGTAGAGCACCACCTTGCCAAGGTGGATGTCGCGAGTTCAAGTCTCGTCAACCGCTCGCTAACCCTCAGGCGAGGGTTCTAGCGCGATTGGCGCAGCGGTAGCGCACTTCCTTGACATGGAAGGGGTCACTGGTTCGATCCCAGTATCGCGCACGCAAGATACATTGCGTATCCAGCACAGGGTGAAGCCCTGCATAGAAATGCAACTGCGGTTGTAGCTCAGTTGGTAGAGCACCACCTTGCCAAGGTGGATGTCGCGAGTTCAAGTCTCGTCAACCGCTCCAGACAAACCCCCGGTTATGGCCGGGGGTTTTTCCATACCCCTCTCCATTACAAGCCAACCCAAACACCCCAGGTTGAAACAGGCCCTGCCCTTGTGTATAGTTGTTCAAGTTGCGGTTGTAGCTCAGTTGGTAGAGCACCACCTTGCCAAGGTGGATGTCGCGAGTTCAAGTCTCGTCAACCGCTCTCTCGGAAACACTAGTTTTCGCAACTCAGGCCCCGGCCTGAGCGTGTGGTGGGGTGGTCGAGTGGTTAGGCAACGGTCTGCAAAACCGTGTACGCGGGTTCGAATCCCGTCCTCACCTCCACGCGCGATTGGCGCAGCGGTAGCGCACTTCCTTGACATGGAAGGGGTCACTGGTTCGATCCCAGTATCGCGCACAAAGAGAAGCCCGGCCTCCTAGGAGGTCGGGCTTTTTGATGCCCAGTGATCAACAGGGGACTTAGCCAGAAGACAGCAGCAAAGCAGTATAGGGGTAGCCGAGCTTACCTACGGGTGCCCTCGTATTGAGGTGACCAGGCGCGTATAATCGATAGAGCGCCGGCAGCCCAGATTGATGCAAGGTACCCGGCGCCTGAATCTATCGCCAATCCCGCCCCACCACGTCAGGACGTTTCTTTGACCACTCCCATGCTCGCGCAGGCCACCGACCACGGTCGAATGTATGCGCGCACCGTGGGCGGGGAGTTGCTGGTGCCTTCCATTACTACAGTTATTGGGCAACAGGCCAGTGACTTGAGTGGTTGGCATGGCTACATGGCAGCCAAAGCTGCTCTTGAAGATCAGCGAGCCTACCGAGCATCAAGTAGCGCTGGGCTCAAATTTGCCATTATCCGTGACGCGGCGAGCGCATCAGAGCGCTACCGAGACGATGCCGCAGCCCGCGGGGACCGTGTGCACAACTATGCGGAGCAGGTCGCCCTACGAGCCATGGGCCTGCCTCATGAGCTGGAAGGCTACCGTGAAAACCTGATAGCCCACGGTGAGCAGGCCTACGCTGACCGTTTTGATGAGTGGTGGGAACAGTACCGCCCTCAACCCTTAGCTACCGAGGTCACTATCTGGAACCAGACAGTGGGTTATGCTGGCACCCTTGACCTGGTAGCAGAAATAGCGGGCCACACCTGCATCATTGACTATAAAACCAAGGGCACCGACCGCAAAGGTCGGGTCAAGCCTCTGGACGATAAGGTCGTTATGCAACTGGTGGCCGGGCTCAAAGCTGAAGAGGCTCTTATCGACGCTGAAAACGGTGAGTGGGAGCCTTGGAAACACGGTGGAGCTAGCATCTTGATGGGGGTAGCCGTGGGCCAGACCCAGGTTGTTCCCCAGCAAGCCAACCCACAGGTACTCAAAAGCAACTGGTTCAAATTCTGTGCCCTCAAAAGAGTATGGGATCTGAACCGAGAGCTGACTGAGAGTACCGAAGAGTCACTGATGCCCCTGGTGCCGCCACCGTTTGCTGATTCTGCCGAGCACCCCGGTAAAGCTGCCTCATAGACCCCTGTACCCTAGCCCAAGAGAGCTCATGACCATTCTGACTATCCGCACCGTAGGTGACCCGGTTCTCCGCACTCCCTGTGACCCCATTACCGTTTTTGACCAGGACCTGTGCAGGCTGGTCCATGACATGCTCGAAACCATGTACGCCGTTGAAGGCGTGGGATTAGCTGGCCCCCAGGTGGGGATTGCCAAGCAGATTTTTACCTTTGGCAACATTGATGGGCTTGAAGGGCACGTCATTAACCCGGTGATTGAGATAGGGGACGAACCCCAGGAGGGTGGCGAGGGGTGCCTTTCCGTTCCCGGTTTATCTGCTGCGACTCCGCGCAAGAACTGGGCGCGAGTTACGGGTCTTACCTGTGAGGGGCAGCCTGTGACTTACGAGGGCCAAGGCCTTTTTGCTCGCATGCTGCAGCACGAGACTGACCACCTGCACGGCACTATGTTTATTGATCGCTTGGTGGGCGAAGACAAGAAAAACGTCTGGCGTAAGATCCGCCAGTCTAGCTACAACGAGGTAGCCGCCGCCGTCCAAGGGGAGAGGGCCGCTCAGGCCTCATCGGTTTTTGGTGCCCTCGGCGGTTCGCTGGGCGCAGGCCAAGGAAAGGCCGCGCGCAAGCCGGGTTCCTTTGGTATCTAGTCGGTCCTCACAAGAAAGTTGATATGAAGGTTTTATACGCTGGCACGCCTGAACTCGCGGTTGCCCCGCTTGATGCCCTGCTCCAAGCTGGGCACGACGTTGTTGCTGTGCTGACCCGCGAAGATGCTCCGGTGGGGCGTAAGAGGGTTCTTACTCCCTCACCCGTAGCCCAGCGTGCTCAGGAGCTGGGAGTACCCGTTATTAAGGCCAGCCGCTGGGACGACGAGATTCACGCTGCTGTAGCTGACACCGGGGCGGAGATTGCGGCTGTTGTTGCCTTTGGAGTCCTGCTCCCTCAGCGAGCGCTGGACCTTCTTCCCCACGGCTGGATTAACCTCCACTTTTCCGCGCTTCCTAACTGGCGCGGTGCCGCACCGGTTCAGCGGGCGCTGATGGCCGGGGAAAGCGAAATCTTCTCGAATACTTTCCGTATTGAGGCAGGCCTGGATACCGGCCCGGTCTTCCGTCAGGAGTCAACACCTGTGGGTGAGTTTGATACCGCCGGTGATATCCTGAACCGGCTCGCGGCTACCGGCGGAGCCCTGCTCTCTGCTACCTTTGCAGACATCGCTGAGGGTGCTACCGGCCAGCCCCAAACCGGGCAGGCAACACACGCTGCCAAGCTCACCATCGCCGACGGAAAAATTGACTTCAGCCGCACCACCGGCCAGATTCTAGCTCAGGTAAGCGGCGTGACACCCGAACCTGGGGCATGGGCGGAGCTTGGCGGTGCCCGCTTCAAGATTGGCATGCTTCGCCGCTCAGAAGCTCCCACTCGAGGGACACCAGGCACAGTCCACCTTGCGGGCAAGAAACCCGTTGTCACCTGTGGTGACGGTAGCCTTGAACTTACCCAGGTCCAACCTGCCGGGAAGAAGATGATGAACGCCGCCGACTGGGCACGAGGCCAAAGCGCGGCTATCAATGATCAGAAAGTAGTTTTGGTATGAGTGCCCATGACGCACCCCGCGCAGCACGCGGTCACGGTAAAGGCCGTCCTAGCTCAGCCAACCGAGGCGGCACCCCCAACCCGCGCGGCTCCCGCGGCAAACGAAGTGCCGGGCCCCAGACCGGTAACACGAGTGGTTCCTACCGTGGGCGTCCTGCACAGGAAAACAGCGCACACGACAAGGAGAGCCGCCGTAATGCTAAGGGCCGTGAACGCAACCGGAAGGCCGTCAAAGACCGCGTCTTTTCTGATGCCGCGCCCTCACAGCGCGCCCGCAGAGCTGATAAGGCCCGCGCCGTCGCCTACCAGGTATTGCTGGCTGTAGCCCATGAGGACTCTTACGCTAATCTGGTTTTGCCCAAAGCTATCCGCACTGCACGGCTCGATGCCCGTGATGCTGGCTTTGCCACCGAGCTGACCTACGGAACCTTGCGTAATCAGGGAACCTATGATGCGATTCTGGCTCACTGTGTTGACCGTCCGGTGGAAAAAATCGGTACCAAGATTCTCTTGGTCCTCCGTTTGGGAGTTCACCAGCTCATGGCCATGCGAGTGCCCGATCATGCCGCTCTCAACCAGACCGTTGCACTGGCCCGTTCCGAAATCGGTATCGGCCCTGCCAACTTCGTCAATGCGGTCTTGCGCCGGGTCTCAGAACGGAGCCCCGAGGAATGGCACGAACTGATTGCCTCTCAGGCACCCGACGAGCTGACCCGTCTGGCCCTGGAGAAGTCCCACCCGGCCTGGGTCGTCCGGTCCTTCCGTCAGGCCCTTGCTGCCCACGGCCGTGCGCCCAGTGAGGTAGAGCAACTGCTTGAAGCCGATAACCTCTCACCGGTAGTGAACCTGGTTGAGTTACCCGGGCTGGGGACCCTAGACGAGGCCCGCGCCGCCGGTGCGAGCGACGGTGAGCTCGTTCAAGGTTCTGCCCTCTACGCTTCGGGCGACCTAGCCCGGTTAGAGACAGTGCGCAGTGGTGTGGTTCGGGCCCAGGACGTCGGCTCACAGTTGGTAGCTCGTGCTCTGGCTGATGCCCCACTGGAGGGCCCAGACAGTCGCTGGCTTGACCTCTGCGCCGGTCCCGGCGGTAAAGCCGCCCTACTCGGTGCCCTGGGGGCCCAGCGCGGGGCTACCCTGGTGGCTAACGAGTCTGCTGAGCACCGGGCCGAACTGGTCCGCCGTTCTCTGGCCCCGCTTCCGGAAGGCACCTACACGGTGCTCACCGGTGATGGCCGGGAAATTGCCAGCACACTGAGCCAGCAGAAAAAAATGCCCGGTAGCGCAGAAGCCAGCGCACTTTTTGACCGTGTTATGGTCGATGTTCCCTGCTCAGGTCTAGGTGCCTTGCGCCGCCGTCCCGAGGCTCGCTGGCGTAAGAACCCCCGCGATATCGCTGAGCTTCTGCCCCTTCAGCTCTCGCTCTTCCAGGCCGCAGCAGAAGTCACCCGACCCGGTGGTCTGATTGCCTACGTCACCTGTTCTCCACATACCGCAGAAACCCAGAGCATCGTGCACGATATTCTGCGTAAGACCGACGTGACCCTGCTCGACTCGGGGGCCGCACTCACCTCGGTAGCCCTGACCGATGACCGGGGGCAAAGCCTACTGGCAGGGGAGAAAGACCCCTCCTTTAGCCCTGATGGAGCAGGCCAGGGCGCAACCACCGCTCAGCTCTGGCCCCATATCCACGGGACTGACGCTATGTTCTTTGCCCTCTTTCGCAAAAACTAGGTCTGTAAGCCCTCACTTTAGAAAGCTATAATCTATGTCCTCTTTACTAGACCCCCAGCATCTCATAACCACGTTCGGCCTCATTGGCATTGCGCTGGTTCTTTTCGCCGAGACCGGCCTGCTGATTGGCTTCTTCCTGCCCGGCGACTCGCTCCTGTTTATCGCAGGGCTCATGACTAGCGGCGAGACCAAAATTGCACCTCTATGGGCCCTACTTTTGGTGACCGTCACCGCAGGTTTCGTGGGTGACCAGACCGGGTACCAGATCGGAAAGAGCACAGGGCCGGCAGTTCTGCGCTCACGGGCTGGTCGCATGATTGGCGATGAACGCATCAACAAGGCCCACGAGTACTTTGCAAAATACGGTGCCCGAACCGTAGTCATCGCCCGCTTTGTCCCCATTGTCCGTACCGTCGTCCCCGTCTTAGCAGGCATCAACGAGATGCCCCGCACAACCTTTGTTAAGTGGAACCTGATCGGAGCATTCCTCTGGGGCACCCTGCTGCCCATCGCAGGTCACTACCTGGGAGGAATCGCCTTTATCCGTGAGCACGTTGACCTGATCGTTGTGGGTATCATTCTGCTCTCTTTGATTCCTGTCCTGATTCAGGTGCTCACAACCCGCAAGTCAGCCAGCTCTTAGAGACTACAGCAGGCATGGCAAAGGGGCCGCTGCTACCCGGAATGGTAGCAGCGGCCCCTTGAGCTCGTGAGGTAAGGTTTTTACAGAATCATGGCCGCGACCCAGCCTGCGCCCAGTAGTGGCAGGTTATAGTGCAAGAAAGTGGGAATGACGGTGTCTCGAATATGGTCGTGCTGACCATCAACATTCAGACCGGAAGTGGGTCCCAGGGTTGAGTCAGAGGCTGGGGAACCGGCATCACCAAGCGCACCTGCGGTACCGATGATAGATACCGTCGCAAGTGGCGAGAATCCCAAGGCAAGGCACAGCGGCACGTAGATGGTGGCGATAATGGGCAAGGTTGAGAAAGAAGAACCAATACCCATGGTCACAATAAGACCGACAACTAGCATAGCTAGAGCAGCCGCGGCCCTGTTACCTGCGAAGACATCGGCAACAAATGAGACCAGCGGCTCAACGTCACCGGTTTCTGAGATAACGGAGGCAAAACCCTGTGCTGAAATCATGATGAAGCCGATCAGCGCCATCATGCGCATACCGGACGTAAAGACATCATCAGCCTTGCGCCACTCAACCGCGCCGGTCACCATGAAAATTGTCAAGCCAACAAGTGCTCCGACCAGAAGTGAGTTAGCCTCGGTCTCCATGCTCTGCATAAGAACCTGCACTGCGAAGGTCGCAACAATAGCAATCAGAGCAACAAGGACCTTGAATGTGCTGATCTCCTGGGAAGCCTGTGATGCAGAATCAATGTCAACATCACGGTAGATTCGGGGTTTGCGGTAAGAGAAGAAAATAGCAAGGAGCAGACCGAAAACCATACCGGCGGCAGGAATCATCATCGCTTGCATGACATTAATACCGTCTGTGGACATACCTGCCAACTTGATATTGCCCAGCAGAATGTCATTGAGGAAGATAGCGCCAAAACCAACCGGTAGGAACATATAGGTTGTCACCAAACCGAAAGTGATCACACAGGCCAGCAGACGGCGGTCAATATGCAGACGGTTAAAAACAGCTAAGAGCGGCGGAATAACCAGAGGGATAAAAGCGATATGCACGGGAATAAGATTCTGAGACATTACGGACATGGCCAAAATCCCCGCGAGAAGGAACCACTTGACGGCAAATTCAAGGCCGTTTTTTCCTTGAGCGCTTTGGACACCCACCCGGTTAATAATTGATCCAGCAAGTAACTGGGGTAGCCCTGAGCTGGACACTGCCATAGCGAATGCACCCAGTAGGGCATAGGAGAGAGCAAGCATGGCTCCGCCGGAGAGGCCCTCCTGATAGGCCACCATGGTTCCATCGAAACCGAGCCCGCCGAACAAACCACCCACCAGCGCACCAATAAAGAGCGCTAGGACAACATGCACACGGGCCGCGGAGAGGACAAGCATCACGAGTACTGCAAGCAGAACCGAGTTCATCATTTTCCTAACCTTTGCGAGAAGAAGCCAGTATATTTTAGCTGTGAGGGAGCTGTAAGCCCCTACACATACAGGCCGCTGAGACTGTGATGGTGATTATCTTTACTGCTTCAGGCGCTCAAGGCACTAGCATGGAAACAGCACATCATCTTGACCGAGGAGACTTCATGACCTGCCATATTCACCCGTCTATTCTGAGTGCAGACTTCTCGCGGCTGGGCGAAGAACTCAAGGCTATTTCTTCAGCTGATGCGGCCCACATCGATGTGATGGACGGGCACTTTGTCCCAAACCTGACCTGGGGCCTACCCGTGGTGAAGAGGCTCAAAGAGGTTTCCCCGGTGCCGTTTGATGTGCACCTGATGATTGAGGACGCTGATCGCTGGGCTCCCGCCTACGCCCAAGTGGGCTGTGAATCGGTGACCTTCCACGCTGAGGCGGCTACCGCCCCGATTAAGCTGGCTCGTACCCTGCGTGAGTCCGGGGCACAGGCCGGTATGGCTCTGCGCCCGGCCACCGGGGTGGAACCCTATCTGGATATGCTCACCGAGCTGGATATGCTATTGATTATGACGGTCGAGCCCGGCTTCGGCGGCCAGCCCTTCTTGGACCTTACTCTGCCCAAGATTCGACGTGCGGCCGCCGCTATTGAAGGCTCAGGCGCTGACCTGGTGCTACAGGTTGACGGCGGGATAACCACCGAAACGATCCTACGCGCGGCAGAAGCCGGTGCCACCTGCTTTGTGGCCGGTTCTTCGGTCTATGGGGCCGACGACATCCCCGCCGCTATTGCCGGGCTGCGCCGGGCGGCAAGTCTCAGCCCGCAAGCATAAATGAAGGGAAAATAATGAGTAGCCAAACACACCTTCTGACCCAAGCTGATGCTGCGCTCTCACGGGCGCAGGAAAAAATCAGCCAGAAACGTCTGGAAGAAGCTCTGGCTGACCTGCGTGAAGCCAGCGCTGGGTTTGAGAATGCCGGCGAAGTCTTTGGCCTGATTCTTGCCCTTAAAATCTCAAGTGAGGTTAACCGCGATCTAGGCAGGCTTGATGGCGCTCTGGAGCAGGTTAAAGAGGCTTACACTCTACTGGCTGAGAAGAAACCCCATGCCGAACAACTCCCGGATTTTGCCACAGAAACGGGTTCAATCTATGCGGAGCTGGGGCAGCTTGAAAAAGCTAAGCAATGGTACGCTCAGGGGCTAGGCGGCTACGAGTCCTCCGGCAACGTCCAAGGGCAGGCTCATAATTACCTGGCTTTAGCGGGTTTAGCGCGCTACGGTTCGCAAGAGAGCCAGGCCCAGGAGCTTTTAGAAACCGCCTATGGGCTCTACCGTCAGGCTGGTATGCCCCAGCAAATGGTGCAGGTACGTAGTGCTATGGCCCAGGGGCTTCTGGCAACCGGTGAAGAGCAACAAGCTCTGAACTACCTCACCGAGGCACTAGACCTTGCCCGCGAACACAATGACCTGGTGGGCTTGGGGGAGACTCACCAGCTTCTAGCCCTGGTTATTGCCCAGCAGGGGAATTCAGAGCGGGCCGAAGAACACCTGCGAGCAGCTACAGAGCACTACCGTGCGGCCGGTGACCTAGAGGCCGCTGAGTTTGTCCAGGACTTGCTTCAGAAACTGCCCCCAAGCTCATAATGCCTAGGCCACAGGTTCAGTTTTTTACTGCCCAGGTTTACTGCCCTCGGTGGTGGTAATGAATTTCCAGTTGCCCTCGATGTACTCAGCAATAAATACGACTTCCATGGCGGGGTCACCCTCGATGTCGTAGGTGTATTCCCTTCCTGTTCGCGGGTCTGTCCCGCGCATGAGGCCGTCTGTAAGCTCAAGGCTGATGACCATACCTTGGGCCCCCTTGCCCACATCGGCTAGGGGAGAGTTGAGTCGAGATATAGACATCGTGTTGCCTTCAATCCACCCCTTGATGGTGTAGACGTCCTTACGCGATGCAATAATCTCTGACCACCGGGGGCTGACTCTGGGTGAAAGTGTATCTTCAAGGGGCTTGAAGTCACCCGTCTCGACCGCGTAGTTGAAGGTTTCGGCCCAGTGCTCGGCAAAGAGATAAAGCCCATCTGCGGTTTGTTGGCGAGCACCGGGGTCTGCCACCGGTGGGGCCAGCTCGGTTTTGGGGCCTTCGGTGGTTTTGCCGTGCAACCGGGGTGATACTGATTGTGAAGGAGTCACCCTGCCTGCTGAATCATGGGGTGAGACAGAGGGCTGGGTCCCTAGCGTGCTTTGGGGGCTGGGGCTTGAACTGGCTGATGGGGTTGAGCTGGTGCTTTGCTCAGCTTTTTGATAGCCAGTCTTCTCTGGCTGAGGGGCTTGAAGAACGCACCCGCTCAGGCTGAGTACGAGAGCAAACCCTAGGGCGGCGGAAGGAAACAGGGAAGCGGTCATTGCGGGCTCCTTAAACACCGGTAGAAGAATCTGATACAAGCAAAACAGGCTGTACCTTCTTCTTACTCAAGGAGCCGCATAAGCGCTAGTGACATGGGAAAACTAAGCTATTTATGACTCGGTTGTGACATAGTTATTGCCTCCGGGGGTAACTTATCCACAGATAGATGTAGATTATCTCCCATGCGTCCAGACTTCCCTGCTGGTGTGCTACGCCCTGATGTTTTCCTCTGCCCGCTGGGCCGCTAACGGGTTACCCATCGCCTGATGAATGGTAGCCAGCATCATCCAGTACTCGGTCTGCTCAGCCTCGGGGCGCTTGGCCAGAATGGGCTTGACCAGAGTGAGCACGTTAAGAGCCTGCTTGTTTTGGGCTTCGTCCAAGAGCTTCTGTGCACTGCGAACAGCACGGGCAATGGCCTGTTCCGGCTTGCGCTTAAGCAGATGAGCAACCGCCCCGTGCTCCTGCTTAAAGGTGGTATCGCGTTTTTGGACGTTAGCGGGTTTTGTATCGCTCATGGGCTTTACCCTTCACTGGGGAGAGAAAAAATCTTCACCTATCCTAGCAAGCCGACCTCTTATCTGCCCTGCCCGTTTAGAGCCGCCTAGTCGAGCTGAGTTCGGCGGTCAGCAAACAGGTACCCAAGACAGCCCCGTACGTGCTATAACTTGAACAGTAATAAAACATCGTGCTCCGGGACCCGGTGAAAATCCGAACCGGCGGTGATAGTCCGCTAATCCTTAGCCCCTTTGGGGCAGGGACCTGACAGGTGAAACTCCTGTACCGACAGTACAGTCTGGATGGAAGGTAGCACGAGCAAACCGTCGAGACGGCCCCCCGTGCCGTCTGCCGTACCCGTTCGGGTGCAAAGAAGACCTGCCCTGGCAGGCACTATCTTGGCGCACCTGTGCAGGGCACACCTGGTTTTGTTCTCCCGGAGCCACTAGCTTCGGGAGTTTTTATGGATCTCTTGCGGTGGCTCTTCGACGCACAGATTGCCCTTGGCGATCACCAGTCACTCTTGGTGCGCGAAGTCCTCGGAAATATTTTTGGCCTGCTGTCTGCCCTGGGCGGTATGCGCCGTAAAGTTTGGGCCTGGCCGGTAGGCATTATAGGTAATCTGCTCTTGCTCACCGTCTTTTTGGGCACAGTCTTCGGGTCTGACTACGGTACTGCTAATCTCTTAGGCCAAGCAGGCCGACAGCTCATGTTTATCGCGGTATCCATCTGGGGCTGGTACCGGTGGAGCCAAACCCGCAGGGGCCTGGGGGCGAACCAGTCAGCTGTATCACCGCGCTGGGCCAGTGGCCGGGAACGAATTTTTATGGTGCTTTTTATGATCCTGGGAACAGGCTTACTGACCCCGGTATTCCGAGCGTTGGGCTCCTATGAGCCAGTCTGGTCCGACGCCTGGATCTTCACCGGCTCCCTGCTAGCAACCTTCGGCATGGCTAAGGGTTGGGTTGAGTTCTGGCTGGTCTGGGTAGCTGTCGATATCGTCGGTGTTCCTCTGCTCTGGTCAGCCGGTTACTACGCCAGCGCCTTCATGTATATTTTCTACGGTGCTTTCACGCTAACCGGTTTCTTTATCTGGTGGCGAACCCGCAACCGCGAGGCAGACCGGGTGGAACTGGAAACTATCTTCCCTGACCCCACAGTGGATGTCCGAAAATGACGCATGTGGGCAAGGTGCAGGCCATGCGGTTGGCGCTTGCGGCTGCACGGCGGGGCCTTCGGGGCGCCAACCCTCTGGTCGGCGCAGTCATCCTATCCGCCGATGGTCACCATCTAGTGACTGGCTGGCACCGAGGGGCCGGAACCCCGCACGCCGAGGCCCACGCTATTGCCCAGGCTCGCTCAGCCGGTATCGACCTGACCGGTGCCCGTATGCTGGTTACCCTAGAACCTTGCAACCATACCGGCCGCACCGGCCCCTGTGCCCACGCTATCGCCCAAGCCGGAATCAGCGAGGTCATCTACGCCTCCAGCGACACCACCGACCTGGCCGCAGGTGGGGGAGACTACCTGCGCTCCCAGGGAATCACGGTAGGCTCTGGGCTTTTAGCTGAGGAGTCTTTTGCCCTCAACAGGCGCTGGTTCCAGGCCCAGGTAGCCGGTCGCCCCTTCGTCACCGCAAAAATTGCCAGTAGTTTGGACGGCTTTATCGCGGCCGGCGACGGGACCAGCCAGTGGATTACCGGCCCAGAGGCCCGCCAGGACGGGCACACCCTGAGAAGCCGGGTAGACGCCATTGCTGTCGGTACCGCAACCGTTGCGGCTGATAACCCCCAGCTCACCGCCCGTGGTCAGGGCCTACTATCAGAGCGCCAGCCCCTGCGCGTCGTCATTGGGCGCAGCTCACTGCCTGACGCTAGCTACCTGCAATCTGCGGTAGCGGCAGGTCAAGCCCTGCACTACCGTAGGCGTGAACTAACCGAGGTTTTCTCAGACCTCTACAGGCAGGGAGTCCGTCACCTCATGATTGAGGGCGGCCCCACCCTGCTGACTGCCTGCATGGCTCAGGACCTGGTGGACGAACTCTACTGGTACCGGGCGCCCCTGCTCCTGGGCGCGGGGAAACCTGCACTAGGCGAGCTGGGCATCGACACCCTGAGCCGGGCGGCCCGTTGGGAGCTCGATGACCTGGGCATGTCCCCAGCCCTGCGACAGCTTGGCGTCGACACAGCAACCCACCTGGTACCGTCCTCTCAGACCCCGCACTAAGACTTTTTACCTAGCCGAACTTTCCAACCAGCCCGAAAGACCCCTCATGTTTACAGGAATTATTGCCGCAACAGGAACCGTAGAATCCATTGAACCGGTCCTCGACTCAGCAGGCCGCCCCAAATCCGCGGTGGTCACAATCAAGGCGGGCGATCTTATCGCTGACCTTGAGCACGGCGGTTCCTTAGCCGTCAACGGCGTGTGTCTGACCGCCACCCGCACCCAGGAAATTGCCAAGGGTAGCTTTGCTGCTGACATGATGGGCGAAACCCTAGAGCGCACCAACCTAGGCAGGTTGGCCCCCGGCGACCGGGTCAACCTGGAACGCTGTATGCCCGCCAACGGTCGCTTTGACGGGCACCTAGTGCAAGGACACGTTGACGGGCTGGGCACCGTTGTGCTGGTTCAGGACCACGAGTCCTGGCGGACCATCCGGATTAGGGCACCCCGTGATATGGCCTCCTACCTGACAGAAAAGGGCTCCATTACCGTATCTGGCGCTTCCCTGACCATCACCGCTGTTTCCCAACCCCAGGCGGACACCACCTGGTTTGAAGTGGGCCTGATTCCTGCCACCCTTGAAGCAACCACCCTGGGCGAACTCACCGTGGGTGATACCGTCAACCTGGAAACCGATGCGCTGGCCAAGTATGTCCAGCGAATTCTGGCTGTTTCCGGTTCTGTGCCGGGCCTGGGTATAGCTGCCCCCGTCCCGGCTGCTTCATCGGCCCACCCTACCGAGGCCCTCGATACCGTTGAACGAGCCATCGCAGAAATCGCTCGTGGAGGGGCCGTGATCGTTGTAGATGACGAAGACCGCGAAAACGAAGGTGATATCATCTTTGCCGCCGAACATGCCACCCCTGAGCTCATGGCCTTCACCATTCGCTATACTTCCGGCGTGATTTGTGCCCCGATGAGCGGTGAGCGTGCTGACCTACTCAATTTGCCCCCTATGGTGGAGGTCAACGAGGACGCTAAGGGCACCGCCTACACCGTCACCTGCGATGCACGGTACAAGGTGACCACCGGCATCTCAGCGGCTGATCGAGCCCACACCCTAGGAGTACTTGCAAACCCCGAGTCTGGAGCGCGTGACCTGACCCGCCCCGGCCACGTTCTGCCGCTCCGGGCGGTAGAAGGAGGTGTGCGCGTGCGCCCTGGACACACCGAAGCCGCCCTTGAACTGAGCACCCTCGCTGGCCTATCGGGTGTTGGCGTTATCGCAGAAGTAGTGAACGACGATGGCACCATGATGCGCTTTGATGGCCTGCGCGCATTTGCCACCCAGCACAAGATGCCCATGATTTCAATCGCTGATCTCGTGAGCTACCTAGAGGAACGTGACACCTTTGAACAATAAAATAGCTGAACTGATCCAGAGCAGCGACCCTGTTCTGGTGCCCACTGCGCAGGGTATTTTTGCTGTGCGCGGCTTTGAATTTTCAGATGGTAACGAACACATGCTGGCCACAGCCGTTGATGCTGACGGGAATGAGAAAACGGAGGAGAGCTCCCCACTCATCCGGCTTCACTCAGAGTGCGCTACCGGCGATTTGCTGGGGTCCTACCGCTGTGATTGCGGACCCCAGCTAGAACAGGCGCTAGAGGCCGTCCAGCGTCAGGGCGGGGCTGTTCTCTACCTACGCGGGCAGGAGGGTCGGGGCATCGGGCTGGTTAACAAGCTTCGGGCTTATGCCCTACAAGACCGGGGGATAGATACCCTGGATGCCAACCTTCAGCTGGGCTTGCCCGCAGATGCCCGCGACTACACCCAGGCCGCTGCTGTCCTCACAAGGCTGGGGCTCACACAGATCCGCCTGCTCAGCAACAACCCCGCCAAGGCAGAAGCCCTGGAAAGGCTGGGAGTGAGGGTACTTGAACTAGTACCTGACATTGTTGAACCCCGCCCCGAAAACGAGGGCTACCTAGCCACCAAACGCGACCGGATGCGGCACCGCCTGGCCTAGCAACCAGCCCTATAGGCCCAATGGCCGATAGACTTCAAAACAAGAACTAAGAGAGTGCCTGCCCCTAAGCAGGCAGAACCGAAGGCCCCAAGCAAGGAGAACACCATGAGTGGCGCAGGAGCACCTACACCCACCATTAACCCCCAGGACACCGCCGGGCTGTCCCTGGCTATCGTTGCCGCCTCCTGGCACACCCAGATCATGGACGGACTGCTTGATGGCGCCCGCCGTGCGGCCCAGGAGGCGGGAATTGAGCCCCTGATCGTGCGCGTTCCGGGCACCTTTGAGCTGCCGGTAGCTGCCGCTCACTTGGCGGAGAAGTTTGATGCTCTTGTGGCCCTGGGCGTTGTAGTGCGCGGTGATACCCCGCACTTTGACTACGTCTGTGATGCCGCGACCAGCGGTCTGACCAAGGTATCTGTTGAGAGCAAGACCCCTATTGGCTTTGGTGTTTTGACCTGCCATACCGAACAGCAGGGCCTGGACCGGGCGGGGCTTGCCGGTTCATCCGAGGACAAGGGCTATGAAGCTACCGCCGCCGCATTAGAAACCGTGGTCGCCCTGCGCTCAATCTAAGGCTTCATGACTCAGAAGGTAAGTGCTCAGGGTGGTTTTCAGCTCAGCCCACCCCAGCGCTGGCCTACCGGGGTGCCCGAAATGCAAGATGCGGGCACCCCAGCTACTCCCACCCACCCAAATCACGGTAGGCTAAAGGGCGTGAAGAATTTTGAAACCCTGTTCGCAGAATTAGCTGAAAAAGCTCAAACCCGGCCCGAGGGCTCCGGCACGGTTGCCGAGCTGGACCGCGGTGTACACTTTATCGGCAAGAAAATTGTTGAAGAAGCGGCAGAAGTATGGATGGCTGCCGAATTCCAATCCGACGCTGAATGTGCTGAAGAAGCCTCACAACTGATTTACCATTTGCAGGTCATGATGATCGCCAAGGGACTGACTCCCGAAGATATCTACAAGTACCTCTAAATCTCATCACCCTGCAAAGGACTATAGACTATGCTGCGCGTTGCTGTTCCCAATAAGGGCATGCTCTCCCAAGCCGCCATTACTATGCTGACCGAGGCCGGTTACCTTCAGCGTCGTGACTCTCGCGAGCTGGTTCTGGTGGACCGTGAAAATGATGTGGAGTTCTTCTACCTGCGCCCCCGTGACATTGCGGTTTACGTTGGCGAAGGTACCCTGGATGTTGGTATTACCGGTCGGGACCTGCTGATTGATTCTGGTACCCACGCTGAAGAAGCCCTCAACCTTGACTTCGCCCGTTCTACCTTCCGCCTGGCCGGTCCCGTAGGAGTGTACAGCGACCCCAAAGAGCTAGAGGGTAAGCGGATTGCAACCTCTTATAAGCGTTTGCTGACCGACTACCTGGAGCGTTCCGGTATCAAGGCTTCGGTTGTCAGGCTGGACGGCGCGATTGAGTCGTCTATCCGCCTGGGCGTTGCCGATGCTATCGCCGATGTGGTGGAAACCGGTAACACTATGCGTGCCGCCGGTCTTGAGCCTTTTGGTGACCCGATTATGCGCTCAGAGGCCCTGCTTATTAAACGCCCAGGTGTGGAGGACCATGCCGGTCTTGAACGTCTTCAGCGCCGGCTAGAGGGTGTGCTGATTGCCCGCCAGTACGTGCTGATTGACTACAACATTGCCGAAGAAAACCTTGCTCAGGCGACCCAGCTCACTCCCGGTCTTGAGGCCCCCACTATTTCACAGCTCTCTCGGGAAGGCTGGGTAGCTATCCGCTCAATGGTTCCCCGCAAGAGCGCCAATCTGGTGATGGATAAGCTCTATGAGATTGGCGGTCGCGGAATCCTGGTGACCGCTATCCAAGCCGCCCGCCTGTAACCTCCCCGCGCGGTTCCTCTTCGAGGCCCGCCTGCCAAAACATTGACTGACCGATAAGAAAGGGCTAACCCGTGGGTGTAGCTATTCGTGTGATTCCTTGCCTAGACGTTGACGCTGGTCGCGTAGTCAAGGGCGTCAAATTCGAGGGCCTACGCGATGCCGGTGACCCGGTGGAACTGGCCAAGCGCTACAATGCCGAGGGCGCCGACGAGCTAACTTTCTTGGACGTTACCGCCTCTTCATCGGAGCGCCAGACCACCTTTGATGTGGTGGCTTCAACCGCTGAGCAGGTCTTTATCCCCCTGACAGTGGGCGGCGGTGTACGGTCGGTGCAGGACGTTGACCGGCTCCTACGAACCGGTGCCGATAAGGCATCCATCAACACCGCCGCAATCTCCCGACCAGAGGTCATCAACGAGATTACCGAGCGGTTTGGCTCCCAAGTTTTGGTGCTCTCCTTGGACGCTAAAAAATCTGACGCGACTCCCAGCGGCTATGAGGTCACGACCCACGGCGGACGCAAGTCCACGGGCATGGACCTGTTAGAGTGGGCCGCTGAGGCCGCCGAGCGCGGTGTAGGCGAGATCTTACTGAACTCTATTGATGCCGATGGCACCAAGGCCGGCTTTGACCTGCCCATGATTCGTGCGGTGCGCCAGGTGGTTTCGGTGCCCCTGATTGCTTCGGGTGGCGCCGGTACGACCGAGCACTTCCCGCCCGCCATTGAAGCTGGGGCCGATGCTGTCCTGGCCGCCTCTATCTTCCACTTCGGTGAAGTCTCTATCGGCGAGGTCAAAGCCGCAATCCGCGAGGCTGGCTACCAGGTACGCTAGACCCTCCCGCGCAAACGGGGGATAACTAGAGCGAAAGCGCCCGCCCCAAGAACTATGGAGCCACTGGTCAGCATAAGCTCACGTGGGACAGTCGATCCCCACAAGCCACCGGCAAGGTAGCCAAGGAGCAAGCAGATTTTGACCAGCCAACCGTAGGCCGCCCAGGCTCGCCCCTGCTGGTTCTCAGCTACCCTGCTCATGATGGTGCTGTTCATGAGGCTGATAAAGATCCCGTTGCCAGCCCCAGCTACCAGATAGATTCCTGCCGTCCCCAGCGCCGTAGGCAGAAGCCAGGCAATACTGAAAATACCAGCACCCATGAGCATGCCACTGGCAACCAAGGGTAGAACCGGGCGATGAGCCGGAATCTTAGCTGATAGAAGAGAGCCCATAATAATCCCCAGCGCCCAGCACCCCGAAACAAGACCGAAGACAGTCTCGTTCAAATGCAGGTAGCCGGTCAGCACAAAGACGGACACCACATCGTCTAAGGATGTTCCCAGAACGCAACAGACCAGAAAAAGAAAGCCTGCCCCGCCCAGAAGCTGGGGGCTTGACAATATCCTAAAACCGAGCAGGGCGCCCTTGGTTTCCCTTGCCTCCACAACCAGCGCGTCCCGGGTCGATACCGCAAAAGCCAGTAGGGCCACACAGAAGAGGGCCAGTGAACTGGCCAGCAGGAGCGCCTGAACAAGCCCCTGCCCAACCAGCAAGCCGCCCACCGCTAGGCCCAGAACACCGGCAAGGCCCGCAATCATGCTCAACCAAGAACCTGTGCCTTGGGTATCGGTTGAATAGTGGGTGGCCAGCTTGCGAGCTACCGGCCCCACCAGCGCGGTAGCTGTGCTAACGGCGAGCGTTCCCAGAATAATAGCTGGCCAGATGGTCCATGCGGCTATCGCACAATAGATAAGGGACTGAAAGGCCAGGGCGAGCGGCCACCACCACCAACGGATAGCGGTGTCAGCGAGCTTGCCACCCCACAGACCCAGAAGAACCTGCGGTAGTAGGGAAGCTAGCAGGAGAGCTGAAAGTAGATTAGCCTGCCCCTCAGCGGCCGCCTTGAGCCCGAAAGCTATGCTGATCATGGACTCACTGACCGAAGAGAGAAAAACAGCACCCAGGACAAGTTTCAGTTTGAAAGGGGTGGAGCGAGTCATCTGCCTACCTTTCAGCCAGATAACCCGGCAACCAGATAGCCTCCCAATCGGGTGCCTCATCGTGCAGGAGCGTGCCTTCGCGCACGGCAAGTTGGGTAGCTAGCCGGTAGCTCCTGCCGCTTGAGCTTCGCACCAGATAGCCGTATTGCACCATCTCCCGGCGCATGAACGCAAAGTCGTGCCAGAGTGCTTTCAAAATCTCGTTGACCTCTGGCTCAGAGTAGATTCGGCCCGGCTCAAAGTAGGTGACCAGGTGCAAGAGAATATGGGCCCGCGTTCTGCGTTTGGATGGCCAGCTTGTGAGAACCCCGTCTTTGAAGAAGCGCTGTACCACGGTTTGGTGGGTGAGTTCAGCTTGAGCTACGAGTGAGGGTTCTGCTGTTTGCTGAGCTAGTTCATCGATCAGACCCTGCCGGGCAGCGGTAAAGTTCAGCCCGGTTTCCTGCATGCGGGCGCGGATAAGTTTTTTAAAGTTTCGGTTAGCGGTCATAGATACAACGATTCCTGCGTACTCTAGCTACGCCGTCTATCGGTATTCCTATGCCAGCCAGCCCGCTGTCAGGGCTGCTCCCAGAGAAAATCTATTCCCTTCGCACTGTGTGCCGCTTGCTAGAGTTACGGCTGGTGCTGGGCGTTGGGGCCGCCACAGATATTAAAGCACACCCTCTAGCTTGAAAAAATAAAATAATTTATTTTTCCCTAGTTTTTAAAAAAAATAGATGGATTTTTTAGCTTGCGGTGCCAAGCACGATAACCTATCTGATACCCAAACGTGAAAGAAACCGGGAGTCATTATGCCTACGCCTCGCCTGGTACCTCTAAGGCGCCAGCTTCCATCAGCTCACATGCTCAAGGACTTTATGAAGTTCGATCTGCCCACCACAGATTTCCGGGCCCGCCGCCTAGCTAGAGCAGCCGACTCTTGGGACCTGCGCGCTCTAGCCCAACGACGCACCCCAAAGGGTCCTTTTGACTATGTAGATGGTGCTGCAGAGAAAGAGCTGTCACTACAGCGGGCACGTCAAGCCTTTGACAACCTGGCCTTCGAGCCGGGGGTGCTACGAGATGTTGCCCAAGTCGATCTATCAACTGGCATGGCTGGAGCCCCTTCCGCTATGCCGCTGGCTATTGCCCCGACAGGTTTTACCCGCATGATGCATGCCGAAGGTGAAATCGCAGGTGTGAAGGCCGCTCATCAAGCAGGTATCCCTTTTACCCTCTCTACTATGGGAACTGAGACCATC
The DNA here is from genome assembly GCF_048513555.1 of Rothia sp. P5766. Lineage (NCBI taxonomy): Bacteria > Bacillati > Actinomycetota > Actinomycetes > Micrococcales > Micrococcaceae > Rothia > Rothia sp. P5766. The sequence goes on from NZ_JBLXXS010000002.1 coordinate 189,572, forward strand.
GAAGATGTTGCCGCCGCAGGACCAGACGGTCGCCGCTGGTTCCAGCTCTACCTGTGGAAGGAGAACCGTTCTAAGGCTTTTGAGCTGGTTGAACGTGCCCACAAGGCAGGCTATGACACCCTCATGGTAACCGTTGACACCGCTGTGACCGGTGCCCGCCACCGGGACGTTCGTAACGGCATGACCTTCCCTCCCAAGCTAAGCGCCAAGACTGTCATTAACGCTAGCTACCGGCCTGAGTGGTGGTTCAACTTTCTGACCACCAAGCCTTTAGGTTTCACCAACTTTGGGGAGGGAACCAAGTCGGTGCAAGAGATCGGCAATATGTTCGATCCCACCCTCAACTTTGAGGACCTTGCCTGGCTCAGGCAGCAGTGGCCCGGCCAGTTGCTGGTTAAGGGGATTCAGACAGTCTCAGATGCCCAGCTATCTGTAGAAGCTGGTGCTGATGGTGTTGTCCTGTCCAACCATGGGGGCCGCCAGCTGGATAGGGCACCAGTGCCCCTCTATACTCTGCCGGAAGTCCGCCAGCGCCTGGGGAATGACTACACTGTCCTGCTGGATACCGGTGTCATGTCCGGGGCAGATGTCGTTGCGGCCTGCGCCTTAGGAGCGGACGGTGTCATGATTGGACGGGCCTATCTTTATGGTCTGATGGCCGGCGGGGCAGAAGGAGTCTGCCGCCTGCTGGATATCTTCCGAGCAGAGATGACACGTACCCTACAGCTCATGGGCATCAGCTCTCTTGACCAGCTCACTCCCGATCACGTCCGTTTGGATTGGAGGCCTTAGAATGAGCACTCTTGCTACCCTCAAAGCAGACTTGAACCCTAATACCCGCAGAGCACTGCTGGCTTCTATGCTGGGCTCCTTGGTTGAATGGTATGACTATGCTCTATACGGAGCTGCAGCCAGTTTGGTCATCGGTCCGCTCTTTTTTGGGCAGATGGAATCAGGCTCGACCATCGCCGCCTTTGCCACCTTTGCTGTGGGCTTTGTGGCCCGCCCTCTGGGTGGTCTCTTGATTGCCTGGTTGGGGGATAGGCGGGGCCGTAAACCTGCCATGCTCCTGACCATTATCATCATGGGTATTTCTACGGTGGGTATTGGCCTTTTACCGACAGCTGAGCACCTCGGTGTCTGGGCAGTGGTTCTACTGGTTATTTTGCGTCTCTTGCAAGGGCTGGGTGCTGGCGCAGAACTAACGGGGGCGCTGACGCTGGTAGCTGAGTACACTCCGGTACAGCGCCGAGGTTTTTGGACCTCTCTGGTTCTTTCAATGCCACCAGCTGGCTCCCTGCTGGCCACTTTAGCTTTTATGCTGGTGAGCGGACTGCCGGAAGAAACTTTTAGAGGCTGGGGTTGGCGTCTTCCCTTCCTGCTTTCGGCGGTACTTTTTGCAGTGGCAATTTTTATCCGTAACAAGCTGGAGGAATCCCCGGAGTACCGAGCTGCTATGGCTCAGCAGGAGCAGAAGAAAGAGGCCCTCAAAGTTCCCTTGGCAGATGTCTTGCGCACCAATTTCAAGCAGGTACTCATCGGCTTTATGGCTGTTACCGGCCACAATGCCAATAACTACATCATTTCGATTGTTTCGATTACCGTCATGATTAACTACGGTGGGCTAAGCCGCAGCGATGCCCTGATGCTGGTTATGCTGGCAACTATTTTTGGTGTTGTGCTATCACCGGTGGGTGGTGCCCTGGGCGATAAGCTGGGAGCTGGCAAGGTCATGCTCCTGGGATCAGTCACAGGACTAATCTTTGCCTTCCCACTGTTTACGGCACTAACGTCGGGTAGTTTCCTGCTCATTTTCTGTGCTCTCTCCATTTCTTTTGGTGTCGTCTTGGCGACGACATCGGGCCCCCAGGGTGCTTTCCTGGTTAACCTCTTTCCCATCAAAACCCGCTTTACTGGCGTTGCCTTGGCCCGTGAACTGAACGGTGTGGTGATTGCAGGTTTCACTCCTATGATCGTTGCTGCACTCTTTGAACTCGGTCAGGGGAGTATCGTTCTGCCCTCCCTCTATATGGCTACTTGTTTCGCTGTGACAGTGGTGGCAACCCTATGGGCTAAGGACTCGGGCAATAATTCCGCCGCCCAGGTTGTCCCGGCAGCCAATGGGTGGGATCCCGAGCTCAGTTCTAAGGTATAAACCGGGCTTTAGTCTGGAAGATTTTTGAGGAATAGATCCCACATGAAAAAGAAAACACGGGGCTTGGCCCTATTCCTAGTGCTGGTAGCCTTGGGTGTTTTAGCGGTGAGTGCTATCTTCCCTAAGAAAGATGACCTCAACCATGAATTGTCGGAGGGCTTTGAACCAATTGCAGAGCTCAGCCTAGAAAAGTACTACTTCACAGATATAGCAGTCATTGATGAGCCCGCAAAGGTTCTTGGCTTGGATATTCCCTTTGCACACAAGAAGGTCATCTTCACCTATGAAGGCTCAGTCAAAGCTGGGATCGACAACTTTGAGGCTATAGAGGTAGCAGTGAATCAGGAGTCACAGACAATCACTCTGAGAGCCCCAGATGTCAGGCTGCTAGAAACCAAAATAGACCCCTCCAGCGTCAGGGTCTACGATCAGTCCATGAACCCTTTCAACCAGCTAAAAGTGGAGGATATTACCGGGTTACTGGCTAGCAAAGAGCAAGAAGCCAAGGACAAAGCTCTTGAAAACGGTCTGCTGGACCGAGCCCGGGACCGCGCCAAGAGCCTGCTTTTATCCCAGGTGCAGAGCCTGGTTACCGGGACCTCTCTTGAGGGTTATAAGGTTGAGCTTGAGTGGCAGGGCTAAGGGGTGACAGGGCTAAGGACGATCCCTGGGCGGGGGAGAGATGCTGGGCCTCTAGGCCATCAACTGTAGAGACTTTACTCTCATGATTAAGCGGTAGGGGTGGACGTGCGCCACTCCTACCGCTGAGATTAAAACACAGGGTGAAAAGGATTAAAGAAAGTTCAGCCATAAAAAATGGCTGGCTCAAGTTAACCTGCGAGGGTAGCCTGAGAGGCATCTTCCCGGCCAAAGAGGTAGAGCACCAGTTCGCCCGGTTGGCCGGTCAGAATCTGCGCCCTTTGACCGGGATGCGGAGCAATAACTGTGTGGACGCTGGGCCGGTATCCCGGTGCATCCAGTACCAGGCCAGGGGGGAACTTCTTACCGGCCATGAGTCGAGCGCGTTTTCGCAGAGCCTCCCAGAGCTTTTGCTGAACTTCGTCCTGTAGGGTGCGCGGTTCCACGGTGGCATCGGCGGCCCGGCGTACGTCCTCGGTATGCACAAAGTACTCCAGCAGGTTCATGGCCAGGTCGAGCTGAGGGGCGCGCGAACGCATGCCCAAATACCCCGGCAGAGCCTGAAAACGCGCCAGCCCCTGCTCGTATCGCTCGGGTTCGGCCAAATCATCAGCCAGTTGCCCGGTCAGTCGGTCAGTGCGGGCGGCTAACGGTCCGCCAACAACACCTGCCGCGGCCAGTGGTTGCGACTCTCTCAGGAGTAGGTGGGCCAGCATGTGCCTGGTTTCCCAACCCTCACAGAGGGTAGGGGCCAAAGGGCCTGCTTGGGACAGTGCCAAGCAGAGAGCTTGGCGTTCAGAAGTTACGAGTTCTAAGGGAGAAAGTGCCGTCATGCTTCCTATCCTAACCCTAGGGCGAGAGCAAAGCGGCTTGGGGCCTATCGGTTAGGATAGTTGGGTGACTACACCACTTCAAACCGCCGCCCCCCAGCCCTCGCTTGACCCCGCTATTGCCGCTCAACTCAAGCGTGATGAGAATGGGCTCTTTGCCGCAATTATCCAGCAGTTCGACAGTAAAGAAGTTCTCATGCTGGGCTGGATGAATGATGAAGCCCTAGGTCGGACTCTGACCGAGGGGCGGGTAACTTTCTGGTCACGTTCTCGCCAGGAATACTGGCGTAAAGGTGATACCAGTGGCCACTACCAGTACGTTAAGAGCGTCAGCATCGACTGTGACGGTGACGCACTTTTGGTGCAGGTAGACCAGGTAGGAGCTGCCTGCCATACCGGAACCCCCACCTGCTTTGAGGCGGGTGGAGTTTTCCCCGCCGTCAGCGGAACACGGCCTGTAGAATAGGCCCGACTAGGCCTTTTCGCAGGGCACCTTGTGCGGTTCCCCTGACCCTTGAGGGAACGCCCCCTACTCTCATTCGCCACGTATTGTCAGAGGTAAAGATGCAGGATCTTGGAATCATTGAACCCACCCTTGAAGAGTTTAGGCAACTCGCTACTACCCGCCGGGTTATTCCGGTTCGGGTCAAGGTTTTAGCTGATGCCATGACTCCCATCGGTATTTACCGGTCGCTGGTCCTTGCCGACGGTGCCCCGGCTCCTGGTACTTTCCTACTGGAATCTGCCAATGAGCAGAAGCAGTGGTCACGCTACTCTTTCATCGGCGCCTCTAGCCGCTCTACCTTGACCACACACGACGGGAAAATTGTCTGGCAGGGTCTCACACCCAGCGGTGCGCCCACCGAGGGCGACCCCGTCCAAGCTATCCGTGAGACCCTTGAGATGCTCCATACCGAACCTTTTGAGAATCTGCCCCCGCTCACCAGTGGCCTGGTGGGCTACATGGGCTGGGATGTTGTTCGTCACTGGGAGAAACTCAGAGGCGGCCCCGCGGATGACCTTAAACTGCCCGAGTTTGCCCTCAATATCGTTTCAGACATGGCGGTTCACGATAACGCCGATGGCACTGTTACCCTGATTGCCAACGCTATTAACTTCAATGGCACCGACGAAAACGTTGATGCCGCCTATGCCGATGCCCTCTCCCGGGTGTACGCCATGATGGACAAGCTGGCCCAGCCTGCCTCCGAGAGCGTATCAACCCTGTCTGATATCGGCCAGCTTGAAGACCGCCTTGCCACCGTCAAGCACACCTGGCAGGAGCAGGGTTTCCTTGAGGCAATCGAAAAAGCCAAGAAGAACATCATCGATGGAGACGTCTTCCAGATCGTGATTTCACGGCGCTTTGAAGTGGAGAATCAGGCAAATGCGCTCGATGTTTACCGGGTACTGCGCCAGTCCAACCCCTCGCCCTATATGTACCTCTTTAACTTTGAGTCCACCGCAGACCGGGAACCCTTCCAGATTGTCGGCTCATCGCCTGAGGCGTTGGTGACTCTCAAAGACGGCCTAGCGACTACCCACCCGATTGCCGGTTCCCGCCCCCGCGGTGCCAGCCGTGAAGAAGACCTGGCTCTGGCAGAAGAACTCCTGGCCGACGAGAAAGAACGCTCCGAGCACCTCATGCTCATTGACCTGGCACGCAATGACCTCTCACGCATCGCTGTTCCCGGGAGCGTTTCGGTCACCCAGTTCATGGAAATTGAACGTTTTAGCCACATCATGCACATCTCATCAGAAGTGCAGGCTCAGCTGGCTCCTGGCATGAACGCCTACGATGTTCTGCGGGTAGCCTTCCCTGCCGGTACCCTCTCCGGTGCCCCTAAGCCCCGGGCCATGCAGCTCCTTGACGAGTATGAAATCAGCGCCCGAGGCGTGTACGGGGGCGTCTGTGGCTACTTTGATTTTGCAGGTAACATGGACATGGCTATTGCCATTCGCACCGCTGTGCTCAAGAGCGGGCGGGCCTATGTCCAGGCCGGGGCCGGGATCGTGATGGATTCTGAGCCCGCCTCCGAAGCCCAGGAAACGGTCAACAAGGCTGCAGCTCCGTTGCGCGCTGTGCTAACAGCATCGGGACTGGCTCCGCTATCCACCGAGGTGATTTCTTAGATGTCTGAGCAAATACAGAGCGGGGCAAAGACCGTGCCCGCTTGGGCTAAGCCGTCCCGGGTGATGGCCGGATCTATGCTGGCCGCTGGGTTAGGCTTTGCTTGCACACTGTCCACCTGGATTCGGGCAGAAGTTACCACGGTCATTGATACGAGCGTGATTGATGTTTCCGGGGCTGAGGCCGCTTCAACCGTGAGTGCCCTAGCCTTGGTCGCGCTCCTGGCATCGGTGGCGCTCCGTATCGCTGGCCGACGCTTGCGCAAGATACTTTCGGTCCTTATCGCCGGGGCGGGCCTTGGTCTTGCGGTAGCGGCCTATAGCGTCCAGGCAGACCCGCAGGCAGCGGCGGCGGCTCAGGTGAGCGCCGCAACGGGAACAACTGCGGCGGCTAATGGCTATGAGCTCACTGCTATGCCCTGGCTGGGTCTTGCGGCTGGCTTACTGATCACCCTGAGCGGTATCTGGGCCTTTGCTGCTAGCTCTCAGTGGAGGAGTGGCCGCAAGTACGATCGTTCTACCAGGGGCCAGGGGAGCACGCACTCTGACGAGAACCCCGATGAAATTGATACCTGGGACTCCCTGACGGCGGGGGATGACCCCACAAATCGCTAGCGCTGCAACTGCTCTGGCCGTCATAAGAGGAACACCGGACACACTAAGTCCTGAAGATTTCGGAAAAGTACCGCCTTATCTCCTAAGATAGATACCAAACATAGGTGCGCCCCGCCCATACCCGGTGGACACCCACACACATCAAGGAGTCTTACATGGCACAGCATACCGTCGAGATGGTCCCCGACCTTCCCTATAACAACCACGGCAGCACCATCGCGTCCTGGGCAATGATGATTATTATGATGCTCGGTTCTATTATTGGGGCTGTGGGCTTCTGCCTGGCTAATACACCCATCTTTACAGTGGGTGTCGCCGTGATTGCCCTTGGTGTTGTTGCGGGTATTGTCTTGCGTTCTGCTGGCTACGGCCAGGGCGGTAAGCACACCAAGTACAACCACTAAATGGCTACTGCAAACCAGTAACTTCTTTCAAGGACGTCACGCACCTGCGCGGCGTCCTTTGCCTTTCTCACCCGGTGAACCCACCTGGCATGTTGCGGTCCATCTGGGTGATACTAGAAGGGCATGCCACAAAGCGCACCGCGCACACAACCCCAGGGGGCACCTATGACCGTACTCGATGACATCATTGCCGGTGTCCGCCAAGATACGGCGGCACGTCAGGCCCTTCTACCGCTTGAATCTGTCAAAGAACGAGCCTCCGCACAGCCTCCTGCCCTGGATGCTTACAGCGCTTTGCGAGGCGCGAGCCAACAGACCGTAGAGGTAATTGCTGAAGTTAAGCGGTCTTCCCCCTCCAAGGGGGAGCTATCCGATATTCCAGACCCTGCCCAGTTAGCATCCGCCTATCAGGCCGGGGGAGCCGCCGCGATTTCGGTGCTGACCGAAGAACGCAGGTTCAAGGGCAGCCTTGCTGATCTCGACGCTGTTCGTGCGGCGGTTTCTATACCGGTTCTGCGCAAAGACTTTACGGTGGACGAGTACCAGATTTATGAGGCGCGCGCTCACGGTGCCGACCTAATCCTGCTGATTGTTGCGGCCCTCGACGATCAAACCCTCCGACGCTTCTTGAACCTGACCCACGAACTGGGCATGAACGCTCTGGTGGAAACCCACACCCCTGAAGAGATTCAGCGGGCTATCGCGGTGGGCGCCCGCATCGTAGGTGTTAACGTGCGTAACCTCAAGACCCTTGAGGTCAATAAGGACACATTTGGGGAGCTTGCCCCCTTGCTCCCGCAGGATGCAATTATTGTTGCCGAGTCAGGCGTTGCTTCACCCGCCGATGTTGCCGATTACGCCTCCCACGGCGCGCAGGTTGTGCTGGTAGGTGAGGCACTCGTCAAGTCGGGCACTCCCACCGAGACCTTGCGTGATTTTCGGGGCGCTGGGGAGAGCGCCCGCCGTAACTACCTCGATACTAACCAGTAACCAGCCCCGCGCCCACCTGCTTCTACCACCCACTTCCTAAGGACAACCACAGTGACCGAAACCCTCGCCGACCAGTTCCTCGCCAGCGGCCAGAGCCTCAAGAACGCTCCGGGCCCCTACTTTGGTCACTACGGTGGCCGCTACATGGCCGAATCCCTCATCGCCGCTATCGATGAACTCGAAGCAACCTTTGACCGTGCAAAAGAGGACCCCGAATTTTTGGCTGAGTTTCGCCGCCTCTCGGCCGAATACTCCAACCGGCCTTCCCTGCTAACCGAGGTTCCCCGCCTCTCGGCTGAGGCCGGCGGTGTGCGCTTCTTCCTCAAACGTGAAGACCTCAATCACACCGGTAGCCATAAGATCAACAACGTGATTGGTCAGGCACTACTGGCCAAACGTATGGGCAAGACCCGCCTGATTGCTGAGACAGGGGCAGGCCAACACGGTGTAGCCACGGCAACAGCTGCAGCCCTTTTCGGCATGGAATGTGTTGTCTATATGGGGGAGGAAGACACCGAGCGCCAGGCCCTGAACGTGGCCCGTATGCAGTTGCTTGGTGCCACAGTTATCGCTGTTCAAACCGGCTCACGCACCCTCAAGGACGCTATCAATGAGGCCCTGCGCGATTGGGTCTCCAACGTGGATACCACCCACTACCTGCTGGGAACAGCCGCCGGCGCCCACCCCTTCCCGGCTATGGTTCGCTACTTCCACGATGCCATCGGTGCTGAGGCACGCCAACAGTTTATTGAGGCAACCGGGGGTCTGCCCACCGGTATTGCCGCCTGCGTGGGCGGTGGCTCAAACGCTATCGGCCTCTTCCACGCTTTCCTGGATGACCCCGAGGTTAAGATCTACGGTTTTGAGGCCGGCGGTGATGGTCTTGATACTGACCGTCACGCCGCGACCATCAACCTGGGCCGCCCCGGCATGCTCCACGGAGCTATGACCTACCTGATGCAGGATGAGGACGGGCAGACCATCGAGTCCCATTCAATTTCTGCCGGTCTGGACTATCCCGGCGTAGGCCCAGAACATGCCTACCTTTCGGATATTGGCCGCGTGGATTACCAGGCCGTGACCGACAGCGAGGCTATGGACGCTCTGCGCCTGCTCTGCCGCACCGAGGGCATTATCCCCGCTATCGAATCGGCGCACGCCCTGGCCGGTGCCCTGCGCCTAGCCCGTGCCTGGGCCGAGGAAGACCCCGCAACAGCTTCCGAGAAATCTATGCTGGTCTGCCTCTCCGGTCGAGGAGACAAGGACATGGAAACCGCTCTGGCCTGGTTTGGCCTGGGCAAAGCAATCCCTTCCAGTAGCCTGAGTGTGGGTAATAAAGAAGCCGCAGCAGAGCAGAAGCAAGTCAGTCAGACTGAAAGCAAAGGTGCCTAATGAGCTACATCTACCATCCTGACCAGGCCCGTTACTCGGTGCGCAAGGGAGTGTTCCCTGCCCCCAACCCGGACTCAAAGCTAGCGGCTCGCTTGGCGGCCTGCAAGGCCGAGGGCAGAACGGCAGTCATTGGCTACCTGCCGGTAGGGTTCCCCACGGTTGATGAGTCCATTGAAGCAGCTATTGAGATGGGTCTGAACGGCGCCGACATCATTGAGCTTGGCCTGCCCTACTCCGACCCCGTCATGGATGGCCCAGTGATTCAGCGTGCAACGGCTCAGGCTATTGCCAAGGGCTTCCGAACCGATGATTTGATGCGTGCTGTTCGCGAAATTACCCAGGCAACCAATGCCGTCGTGGTTGTCATGACTTACTGGAACCCCGTGCTACGGCGCGGTATCGACCGGTTCGCTCAGGAATTGGCCGCCGCCGGTGGCGCGGGCCTGATTACACCCGATCTGGTCCCCGATGAGGCATCTGACTGGTTTGAGGCCTCAGAAAAGTACGGTTTGGACCGTATTTTCTTAGCGGCGCCGTCGTCTTCACCTGAACGTCTGAAAATAATTTCTCAGGCTTCCAGCGGGTTTGTTTACGCTGTTTCGGTCATGGGTGTAACTGGCGCTCGTTCGTCGGTGAGCACAGCGGCAGAGCAATTGGTGGCAGACTTGCGCGAGGCTGGTGCCCCTGCGGCCTGCGTGGGTCTGGGGGTTTCCCGCCGGGAGCACGTCGAAGAAATCGGTGCCTATGCAGATGGTGTGATTGTGGGTACCGCACTGGTCAAAGCTCTCGCCGAGGGGGGCCCTGACGCTGTGGGTGCTTTGACCCGCGAACTGGCTGGCCGTGAGGTGAAGGCCGCGTGAACGATTCAACTTTGCTAGCGTCCATTCCATCACCCAGTATTTCAACTATCGAGCTGGGCCCGCTGACCATCCACTATTATGCGCTCTGTATTCTGGCCGGCATTATGCTCTGCCTGTGGCTGACCTCCCGCCGGTGGCAGGCCTGGGGCGAGGACCCCGAGCGGGTCTGGGATATCGCCCTGTGGGCGATCCCTCTGGGTATCGTGGGTGCCCGTGCCTACCATGTTCTGATTACTGACCCGGGGACCTACTTCGGTCCTGGGGCTGATCCCCTGGATGTTTTTAAAATCTGGGAGGGTGGTATCGGTATTATGGGTGCCATCTCAGTGGGTGGCTTGGGGGCCTGGCTGGCCTGCCACCGCTACGGTATTTCTTTGGCCAAGTTTGCCGACGCGGCCGCCCCCGGCATTATGCTGGCTCAGGCGATGGGCCGCTGGGGCAACTGGTTTAACCAGGAACTTTTTGGTAAGCCGACCACCCTGCCCTGGGGCCTTGAGATTTCGGCTAGCTCACCTAACTTCCCGTCCCAGTACCCTGTGGGCACCCTCTTTCACCCCACTTTCTTGTACGAGTCACTGTGGAACATTCTTGGCGCAACGCTCTTGCTTTACCTGGGTAAGAAGGGCTTCTTCCAGCGGGGGCAGACCTTTTGGGCTTATGTCGTCTGGTACGGATTCGGACGTCTGATGATTGAGGCTTTCTTGCGCATTGATACCGCTGAGATGCTCTGGGGCATGCGTATCCATGTGTGGACGTCCGGCGCGATTATGCTCCTGGGTCTTGCTATGTTCATACTCATGGGGTGGAGATCCCGAAGACGCAGCGAGTTCACCGACGCAGGGAAATCAGCCCCGCCGTCCGTCGGCTCTGGAGACTAGCACGAGTCTTGGCCTAATCGCCCACGGCGACTGACTGATATAAGACCCTACCCTTTCTCTCCTGCTTCTATGGATTATCTCGGGGCGAAGAGAGAAGAGGTAGGGTCTTTCTGGTGTGCTTAATACATTGATATGCCTATCTGCCACACGTTAGGGTGGATGTACCTAGCTTCAAAGAGGAGGCACGTATGAGGCATATATTGTTCCCTAATTTCACAACCCTTCCAGCCTATGTGCTGTCTTCTATTCTATGTGGGCTGGCTGATTTTGGGGTGCTGACCTCACATTGAGCCTAGTTTTGTAGAATAAATATTTACCCCAACTCACCATTTAAAAATTTATATCTAGACCCTGAAATGAAGAAATCATAGGGCTGTTTTGCGTTATGCAACAATATGCTAGCGGCGTAAACCGGTCCCTTGGGAAGCTGTTTTTCTCTGCTCTCATGTTCAAAGATAATTTCATCATCTATGGTTAGAAACCTATTTTTCTTTGAAAAATTACCTGTTGTTAGATAATTATTCAACGAATCATTTTTTATGCCAAATGAAGATGAAAGGTATCTATTAATTGAAGTAATGTGGTTCTCGAAAATATTTTGAGATAATACGTCTTTTAGATCGTTTACACTGTAGGTGGTATACGGTGCTAGAAGGTATATATCACTAGTATATTTTTTCCCGCTTTTTCCGCGCAGAGTATTTTCCCACCCGTCTGCCAGTTTGGTCCCCTTTCTGGAAAAAGATAATAGTAAAGTAACCTCGAGATATGCTATTAATTGTTTGTCAAAGTCCTCAAAGTTAAATATCTTTATATCGTATTGATTGCCCAATTTAATAACTTCAATTGTTTTTCTAGTGTAGTACCTAGAGGTGTTACTAAATGAGTTGACCTCTATAAATTCAACGTCTTTGAAAATATGTAAAATTTCGGGAATTATTTTATGTATTTTTTTGCTACCCCAGAATGAAATGTATCTTGGGGGGTATTTATTC